>JANWJY010000034.1 GCA_025451715.1 Fimbriimonadaceae bacterium
CAACCTTGCCGGGTTGCTCATGTGCCTCTTCGCGGTGCTCTCAATCGCTTCGTCGCACCTCTCGATCAATGTCGAACTGAAGAATGCTCGCGAGCGGCTCGCGCTAAAGGGACGGGCAACCGAGGGGCGCGCGCCAGACATCTTCTACATCATCCTTGACGGTTACGGCCGCGACGACGTCCTAAGGTCGCAATACGGCCCGGAGCCTGCCGAGCTCGCGGACCAACTCGAGGCACGAGGCTTCTACGTCGCGAGGGACGCAAGAACGAACTATGTCCAGACGGAGATCTCGCTGGCGTCGTCCCTCAACCTCGAATTCGTGCAGTCGCTCGTGCAGCCGATGGGCTACCCGCTCCGCGAGCGACTGGCACTCGACGCGCTCATCGACGAAAGCCAGGCGTCGAAGGCACTGAAGGGGCTGGGCTACAGGACATTCGCAATTACGACGGGGTTTCCTGCCCTGACTTTCCCTAGCGCAGACGTCAGCATCAAGAACGACATTGGCCGAACGCTCTTCGTCGACGCGCTGCTGCAGAAGACGCCAATACGCACTTCCGAGAGCGGGGTCGAGAACCAGTTTGACAATCGTCGGAGACGACTGCTTGGTGGATTCAATGAGATCAAGCGACTTGCGAACAAGGGCTCAGCGCCTCGCTTTGTGTTCGTCCACATCCTCGCACCACATCCGCCGTTTGTCTTCGGCCCGAACGGTGAGCCGCGGAGCTTGAAGGGTAACAACGGACTTTCCGACGGGAGCCACTTTGTCGGCCCTGTCGGTACGGAGGAAGAGTACCGGAGCAGATACCGCGACCAGGCCGCGTACATCGGCAAGTTACTGATCGAGTGCGTAGACGCGCTCATTGCGGAGCCGGGTCTGCCGCCGGTCATCCTGGTCCAAGG
The DNA here is from genome assembly GCA_025451715.1 of Fimbriimonadaceae bacterium. GTDB lineage: Bacteria > Armatimonadota > Fimbriimonadia > Fimbriimonadales > Fimbriimonadaceae > JADFMN01. The sequence continues at coordinate 901 of JANWJY010000034.1, forward strand.
GGACCATGGGCCAAAGTCGCGACTCGACCAAGAGTCGGCTGCCAACACGGACATGAACGAGGTGTTCCCGATCCTCTCTGCGTACTACGTTCCACTTGCGACGCGGGAGAAGCTTTACCCGTCGATCACTCCAGTGAACAGCCTCCGCGTCGTGTTCACCTCGCTCTTAGGGATGGAGCTACCGCTGCTCGAAGACGAGTCGTTCTATAGCACTTGGTCTCAGCCGCTCGTGTTCGTCAACGTGACGGGCCAGATCGACAAGCGACCTTAGACCATGTAGGTGTAATCGCCCTTGTGCGCGTCCTCGATGTAACGGGCGAGAAGGTCCACCGACGCCTTCAGGTCCTTCTTGTGGATCGTTTCGTTCACCGTATGCACGTAACGCGTCGGGATCGAGAGCGTGAACGACGGGATGCCGCCGTGCTGCCGTTGCACACCGCCGGCGTCGGTGCCGCCCATCGGCAGAACCTCGATTTGATGCGGGATCTTGTGCTTCTTCGCAAGGGTGACGAAGTGCTGGTACAGCTTCGGGTGGCAGATGAGCGAAGAATCGAGGAACTTGATCGCAGTTCCCTCGCCGAGCCGCGTGACGGCCAGCTCGTCGGGGATCCCGGGGATGTCGTTCGCCAGGGTGATGTCGATCGCCACGCAGATGTCGGGCTTTATTCCTGACCCCGCCGCGGTCGCGCCCCTCAATCCAATCTCCTCCTGCACTGTCGCGATCCCGTATACGTCGACCGAATGCGAGCGCGCGGCCTTCATCGCTTCGATCATGACGAACACAGCGACGCGGTCGTCCATCGCCTTGCACGTGTACAGCTCCCCCATCTCCTGGAATGTGCGGTTCATCGTGACCATGTCGCCGAGCTGCACCTGTTTCTTCACCTGAGAGGCGGTGAGGCCGGTATCGACGAAGTAGTCGTCGGTCGTGAGCTGCTTCGCGGCGTCAGCGGGGGTGAGAAGGTGCTTGGGTTTGACGCCCGGCATCAGCACGCCGTTAAGCGCTGCTCCCTTGGTGTGGACGAACACGCGCTGCGCGGCCATCATGCGCGGATCCCAACCGCCGAGCGGCTGCACGCGCAGAAAGCCCTTGCTTTCGATGTACCGCACGACAAACCCAATCTCGTCCATGTGCGCGGCGAGCATGAGCTTTTTCGGCGCGCCCTTCGCGGGCTTCTTGGTCGCGCGCTTGAGGCAGTGCATGTTGCCCATGGTGTCGACGGAGAGCTCGCAAATCTTCCCCAACTCCTTCTTGACGATCGAGCGGATCGCGTCCTCCTGTCCTGGCACACCGTGTGCCTCCGTGAGGCTCTTGAGCAGTCCAATGTTCATCGCCGAAGGTTTTACCTTTCGGGGTTGTCGCGTGTGGGGCCCCACGGTGCTTCCGCTTGTAGTCTTGAGGCATGCACGCGAGCTTAGCGCTGACGCTGATCAGTCGCCGACGAAGTTCATGATGCCGATGCAACCCATAATGGCTTCCGACTCGTCGCGGACCGGCAAAGCCTTAAGGATCATTTTGCTGAACTCGTCGCACAGCCTCACCGTGGTCTCCTTGCCCTTGAGCGCGGCCAAGTGCGCGGCGACAGGCGGATGCTTCGCGTCATCCGACTTGAATATCTCGTAAACTGTCTTGCCCGTCTCCCACATGACGCCGCAGTGCGAGGTCGGCATCGCTCCGTTAGTGAGGATGTGGATTTTGAGGTCCATGTCCGTGGCCCACACGGCGGACTTGATCTGATCCAGTGCAAGCTGTAGGAGCGCGAGCGAAGCCCTCATCTCCAAGAGCGAGAGGTCCCTGTCGGCGATGAGCTTTACAAGACTCACACGGTCGACGTTGGCGGAGGCGAGCGCTTTCTCGGCGCGCTCTGTAATGACCCTTGCGACCGTGTCCGTCCTTCCGGAGCCTCCGACCTTTAGGCGGATGCGCAACCAATAAGTGTTAACCGTGCCAACGGCCAGATCGAGCTTTATCGCGATGGCGTCGTTGGTGAGCCCCTGGATCGCCAGTTCGACGATTTCTGCCTCTCGCGGAGAGAGGTCGAGTGTGGGTGATGCCATTGTACGAGCCTCAAGTGAGTCGACTCAAGGCTCACTGGTGCTATTTTACATTTTCGCCACCGCTCGCGCGGTCGGCCCCTTTACTGTCAGTGTTTTAGTGTACAGAGTCGTTGAATCGGCAACTGTCCCGTTAGATCAACGGCTTGTGCCGGTACAATCGTGCTTACCCATGCCAATAACCCATCGCGGCGAAGCTTTTCGGACCGGCGCTATCGGACAGACTCCAGAAGGCCCCGGCGTGTTCGAGTGCATTTGCGGCGGCAACACGATTTTCATCGGTTGGGCAGGGCGTGAGGGGATCCGTCAGAAACTCCGTGAGCACTACGCGGGCAAGTACGGGAGCTGTACGCAGATCTCCACTGGCTTCACCTGTGAGGAGCACGAAGACCCCGAGGCGCGCTGCAAAGAACTATTGGCAGAGTACTTGGCGGAGCACGGTAAAGTCCCTCGCGGCAACATGTAGTCCGCAATCCGCGCCAAAACTCGGATACTCTTAAGCCGGAGAGTTTGGGTCTATGCGTTTCGTTGGTCTGCTGTTCGCCTTCGTGCTCGTCGGTTGCGGCGGGGGCGGTGGAGGATCGTCCTCCGGTCGGCTGACCGTGGTCGCCGACTTTGCCGACCCGACTCGCGAAGTCCCCGGATATGCGGACACGCTGCGCGTTTCGGTCACACCGCCGGCCGGGGTCAGTCTGCCAGCGAACCTTCAGAGCCCGTTCCTTCTCACTCGAGCGTCGGCCACACGCGTGTTAGGCAACCTTACACCGAGCGCGCTTCCGTACTTGCTCGACATGGAGGCACTGACCGACGGCGCTGTCGTCGGAGTCGCGCAGCGAAGCGTGTTCGTCACCGCTGGATCCTCACAAGAGATCGACGTGTCTGCAAACCTGCAGAGCGAGATCGCCTCCGTTGAGATTGAGGGCCCCACCCACGTGACTGTCGAACACAACGTGCAGTACACGGCGTTTGCAAAGGACGCGGGGGGACTGACGCTCTTCTCAGGCGCTGGGTTTGCGTGGACGAGCACAAACCCGCTCGTGCTGATTGTCGACGAGGACACCGGGTTTGCGATCCCGAGGGGCCCCGGCACCGTCACCGTGCGCGCTACGCTCAAAGGAACTGCACTGTTTGCGACGCTCGTGGTCGACGTCGTGGTCGGCGACGAAGTGGGCATCACGATCGATCCTCCTGCAGCTGTCGTACTGGCGAGCGCACAGCTGCAGTTCGTTGCGACGGTCACCGGACTGCCCGACACGAGCGTGACTTGGACCGTCGAAGAGCCGGGCGGAGGAGCCATCTCGCCGAGTGGGCTCTACACCGCGCCGCCCGTCGCTGGGACGTACACCGTCCGTGCTACGAGCCATATGAAGCCGACGGCCACCGCGACCGCGCTCGTGTTTGTTCAGCCCGTGGGTACTTGGAGTTTCATCGACTTACACCCGTCTAGCACGAACGAGTCGGAGGCACGCGGTGTTCGCGACGGCAAACAAGTGGGGACTGCGGACTCGCACGCGGCGCTCTGGAGCGGCACCGCTGCATCTTGGATCGACCTGCACCCTGCGGGCGCGACGTCCTCGCACGGTTGGAGCGCGAGCGGCGCACAACAGGTCGGCGTCGCGAGCTTTAGCGGAGTCGACCACGCCGGACTGTGGAGCGGATCGGCCCTGACCTGGATCGACCTGCATCCACCGATGGCTACAGGCGATTCGGTCTCGTATGGAATCGATGGCGCGCAGCAGGTCGGTGTCGCTGACATCGCCGGGCACGATCACGCGGGCTTGTGGAGCGGTTCGGCCCTATCGTGGATCGACTTGCATCCGGCAGGTGTGATAGACTCCGTTGCTCGCGCCATCCACGGCGGCCAACAAGTGGGCTACACGTTCGACGGAACGTACAGCGCCGCGCTCTGGTCCGGGTCTGCAGCGTCATGGTTAAGCCTGCAGCCTGAAGAAATGGGCGAACTTGGTTCCTTCGCGCTCGACGTCCACGATGGGCAGCAAGTGGGTTACATCAACATCTCGATACCTGGCGTGCCCGAGCTCCATGCCAGTCTGTGGACGGGCACGGCCGCCTCCTGGGTCGACCTTCACCCCGTTGGAACATCCAATTCTGTCGCGCGCGGCGTCCACAGCGGATTGCAAGTGGGAGACACTATCGTCGGCGGCAAGCGCCGCGCCGCACTTTGGAGCGGCAATGCGGCCTCATGGATCGACTTGCACGTTTACCTCCCTTCGAACTTCAGTGAATCGAGCGCGGAGTCCGTGTGGCGCGACGGCGGCGTGACTTACGTGGTCGGATCCGGGTTCAACATGACGTCTGGGGGAACAGAAGCACTGATGTGGGTCGGCAACTAGAGGTCGAGCGCCATGAAAACGACGTTTGGAATTGGGTTGTCGTAACATGGCGGGGTCTCGACGAACCCGAGTTTCCTGTAAAGGGACTGCGCGGCGCGCAACGTCGGAAGCGTGTCGAGGATCATCCTGCTGTATCCTGCTGTTCGGGCGTGCGAAATGAGGTCCTCGACGAGCCGCCTGCCCAAGTGATGCCCCCGAGCCTGCGGTCGGACGTAGAGGCGCTTCATTTCGCAGACTCCTTCACTGTACAGACGATAGGCGATGCACCCGACGGGAGACTCATCCGCGCACGCGAGCATCAGCGCACCGCCGGGCGTGGCGTACATCTTGCCGAGTATGGCGAGTTCTGTGTCGAAGCCGAGCAGGCAGAACTCTTCGCCGAGCGTTTTGGAGTACTCGACGATCAGCTCACGGGCTTGATCGAAGTCAGCCGACGACTCTGCGATCCTGACGGTGGCGGTGTGCACGTTGACCTTCGGCAATGATACGCCACCCGCTTTTCTCACTCCGCTCTTGACCTATCGCTCGCCCCCGAGAGGAACCGGGACGCTGGGTATGATGCTTCCACTTCTATGGTGCGAAACGTGATCATCATCGGCTCCGGGCCGGCCGGGTACACCGCCGCGCTCTACGCCTCCCGGGCCGACCTCCATCCACTTATGTTCGCCGGCGAGCAGCCAGGCGGGCAACTCATGATCACCACCGACGTCGAGAACTACCCGGGCTATCCAGACGGGGTCATGGGGCCCGAGATGATGGTCGACTTCCGCAAGCAGGCTGAGCGGTTCGGCACTGCGATCCGCGATGAGACGGTCACACGCGTGGACTTCAGCGGCGAACACAAAAGGGTTTACGTAGGCGACGCGATGTACGAGGCGAAGGCTGTGATCATCGCCACGGGAGCGACCGCAAAGTGGCTCGGGCTCGAGAGCGAGGTCACCTTCGGCGGCTATGGCGTCAGCGCCTGCGCAACGTGCGACGGGTTCTTCTTCCGAGGAAAGGAGGTCGCGGTGGTCGGTGGCGGCGACACGGCGATGGAAGAGGCCAACTACCTCACCAAGCACGCGAGCAAGGTCAACCTCATCCACAGGCGCGACGAGTTCCGCGCAAGCAAGATCATGCAGCAGCGCGTGCTCGACAACCCGAAGGTCGAGGTGCTCTACAACTCCACACTCGAAGAGATAAAGGGGGATATGACTCCGCACAAAAAGGTCACGGGGATCATGGTCAAGAACTCTAAAAACGGCGAGACCCGAGAGATACCGATGGACGGGGTCTTTATCGCTATCGGCCACAAACCGAACAGCGACCTTTTCAAGGGAATACTCGATATGGACGATGTCGGCTACCTGAAAGTCGAACCAGGCACGACTAACACCAAGATTCCCGGCGTGTTCGCCAGCGGCGACGTCACAGACCCGACCTACCGCCAGGCCGTCACGGCCGCCGGCACGGGGTGCATGGCCGCGATCGACGCCGAGCGCTGGCTCGAACATTGATCGAACCAGGCCTGCATCGAATGCGTCGAAGACTATAGGAAGAGGACATGCTCGGAACGCTCATCGCCACGCTCCTGCTCAGCCAGTCGCAGGGCAGCCAGATCAAGGTGCCTGAGGACGGAACGCTCTTCCGCGAGATGCTGCTTAACAGCGTCGATACGGGCAAGCAGCTCTTGATGCTGCGCGCACAGGTCAGTCGGCTGGATCCACCCAAGAAGTCCCCGCTGCACGAGTGGCAGTTCGAGTACCTCAGCTATGGCATGGCGAGGGAGAAGGACGACGAATCTTTCAATCTCCGCATCCGCGTGTTCAACCAGTACCGAAAATCTGAGAACGACCCGACCGACTACGTACTGCGGATGCTCATGCGTCTTTGGGACTTCAACCGCTGGCGGCAGAACACGGACCACAACCCTTCGTGGCACCAACGGTCCGTGGACGTCTACCTGTGCGCAGGCGGCTCACCGGGAGCGGAGCAGAAGATCATGGAGGACCCGTTCATGGGCGACCCGCGCGAAGTCCCGCGCGTCAACAACATTTACATCTACTCGATCGCGACCCTCGACGACCGATTGGAGTTCGCGCGCGAGGTCGCACACGAGTATGGGCACGCGACATGGCCGGGATACGGCGGTTACAAGAAGCCCGAGGCGTGGGCGAGCGGCGACATGGCTGAGCGCGTGTACATGATGTGGCTCATGCAGGAGCAACAGAAAAAGCGCCTCAAGCCGGACGACATGATGCAGGTCGAGCTCGTGAAGATGGAAGAGTTCTACGACTACAGGATTCGCCCAGACCTCAAGCGCGTTGGCCTCAAAGGACCTGACCTCGCGGCGCTCGCAAGGCTCGACGAGCGCGGATACAGCGAGCTTCTCGGCCTTTGCAGCTATGCGGCAGCGCTTATGCCGCACGACGTATTCGGGAAGTCGCTCTGGCTTGCCAAAAAGAACAACGCGTTGGGCTACCACGACGCTGTGATCGAGGCCGCGACCCGCGTCCCCAAGTGGTCTTTGACCGTCCCACGCGGGCTAGAGAACGTGCCGATCTGGATCCCGCTTCCCGCCGGAAAGGTCTTCGGGGCAAAAGTGATAACGCAAAAGGGCAGTTGGGCTAAAGTCCAGCCAACCTCGAAGATCATATCGATCGTAAACCCGGCTGTAAAGCCCTGGGAATGAATTGAATCTGCCCCAAGCTCACCTCTCTATGCAGTCTAGGCAGCCGATAATCTGAGGTGAGTGGGTCGGCTCAAACCCTGACACTCCTACTCAACTTTCAGCCCGCGGGCCCTGAGGAATATGCGGGGAGCCCCGATAACCAAACTGACAGCCAGCTTCAGGCTATTCGTGGCCGGTCATAAGCTGTCAGGACTGAGCATTGTCGGAGATCCTATCCCAGGGCGAAATAGATGCGCTCTTGACGTCGCTGAACAGCGACGAGCAAGTGCCTGAGCCGTCGTCCGCAGACGTCGCTAGGAAGAGCAAGTCGGCGCTCGGACGCCAGTCTTCGGCTCTTGACTACGAGGTTTACGATTTCCGCCGTCCCGACAAGTTCAGCAAAGAGCAGCTCCGCACGCTCCAGATGCTGCACGAGACCTTCGGTCGTCTCGCAGGCACCAACCTTTCGGCATACCTGCGGAACAGCGTCCACATCGATCTGATCTCACTCGAGCAGGTTCCTTACGAGGAATACCTGCGAAGCATCAACCAGTCCGTCTTCACGATCACTTCCCTACCGCCCCTTACTGGACAGTCCGTGCTCGAGATCGAGTTCTCGCTCGTGTTCACGATGCTCGACAAAATGCTCGGCGGCCCCGGCCGCGCGATTGATCGAACCGTCTTGACCGAGATCGAGGTGCCGCTCGTGCGGCAGATCATCGAGAGGCTGTTCGCGTCCCTCAAAGTCGCTTGGGAAGGTGTCGTCGTCGTCAACCCGAGCGTCGAGGGCATCGAGACCAGCGCTCAGTTTGTTCAGATCGCACCACCGAGCGACATCGTCGTCAGCATCCTGTTCGAGGTCCGCATCGGCGACGTGCGCGGCGCAATGAGCCTCTGCATCCCATATATGGTGCTCAAGCCGATCACCGCCAAGCTCAGCTCGCAGAAGTGGTTCGTCACCGGCGTGCGCCGACACTCGCCCCAGAGCCGCAGCCTGCTCGTCTCGCACGTGGAGAACACATCAGTCGATTGCACGATCCAACTAGGCACCGTCGACGTGTCCGTGCGCGACTTTGTCCGACTCAAGAGGGACGACGTCATCATCCTTGACCAGAAGAAAGACCGCGACCTCACGATGAACGTCAGCGGCAACCCCAAGTTTCGCGGTCTGCCCGCGCTCGACGGAAAGAACGTCGTCTTCACGATCACCGGAGCCCACTCCTAGGACATGAACATGCCTGAAATGTCACAAGACTCAATCCAGAACTTTGGAACCATCCAGAACCAGATCTGGAACACCGTCTCCGTCACCGTCGGCGAGGCCGCGCGCACCGAAGTCGCGCTCACCAACCCACAGACCGACTTCGTCTCAGCCTCAGCTCTCTTCGCTGAGACTACCGATCCGAAGATCGTCATCCAGTTCTCGTTCTCTGACATGCCTGAGAACTCTCAGATCGTGCTCGTCCCTGTCGAGACGGCGCTCGCCATCGCATCGGCGATGAAGAACGACGACATCAAGGAGATCACCGATGCACTCGTCAGCGAGATGCGGCCGGTGTTCGAGGCGTTCGTACAAGGAATCTGTCTCACCGTCGGAAAGATCCACAATGGGGCGGTCGTTGCAAGCGGGCTCTCGATCCGATTTCAAAACCTGGTGTTCCCGATCAACCTTCAGAACTCTCAGGCCGTCTTCTCGGTGGCGACGGAACTCAAGATAGAGGACGCATCTGGCCGCATCGTTTGGCTCTTGGATCCGGAGACTGCGTGCATGGTCTTGGGCATCGAGCCTGAGCAGGACGAGGTCAAGCCCACATCGGTCAGGCCGAGTGCTGGAAGCGAGGAGAGCCTCGAGATCCTCATGGACATCCCGCTGCAGATCAGCGTCGAGCTTGGTCGCGTACGCATGGTGGTCAAAGACGTCGTCGAGCTCGGCAGTGGATCGATCATTGAGATCGACAAGGCAGCCGGTGAGCCGGTCGACGTGCTCGTCAACGGAAAGATCGTCGCGCGGGGCGAGGTCGTCGTGATCGAGGACAACTTTGGCGTGCGGATCACGGAGATCCTCAGCCAGCAGGACCGTCTTGCAAAGCTGAAAGAGGCCGCCTGATGAGGTTTCTCGCCTCCACGTCTGCCCTGCTCGTCACTGCTCTAGCGTTTTCGCAGCAGACGGGCATCGGCACAAAGCCGGACCTCGTCGTCCGCTCCACCCAGAACTCGGGCGGCGTGGGCGCGTGGGATCTGGTGCAGATGGTGGTGGCGCTCGCGATCGTCTTTGGGCTGCTCAAGTGGGCACTGCCGAAGCTTGTGTCGCGGATGAACAAGAAGCTGTCCGCGAAAGACGGGTCTTCGATCACGGTCGAGGAGTCGGCGAGCTTCGGCGGTGGCAACCTGCAGATCGTCACTGCCCGGGGCCGAACGCTGCTTCTGTGCGTAAGCCAGAGCGGTGTCACCTTCCTCGCAGACCTGACCGCTGACAAGCCCGTCAAGGAAGAGCCCGCCTTCTTTGAGATGGTCGACAAGGCCGTCGAACTGGTCCCGGACGAAAAGGACCGCGTCGCACTTGAGCGGTTGAACCGCCTCACAGGCTAAAGGACATGAAGACTCTTCAAAAGACACGACCGTCCAGAAGTCGAAACCTAGAGCGGATTGTGAGGTTTGTAAAGCCGCTGCTCATCTTCGGATTGATCGCGATCGCTGGGATCGTGCTCGCCCAGCAGAGCCAGTCCATCCCGGTTCCGAACATCAACCTCGGCATCGGAGGCGAGAGCGACAAGGACCAGATGAGCACATCGCTCAAGATCCTTGCGCTGATGACGGTCCTGAGTCTCGCTCCTGCGATCTTGATCCTCACGACCGCGTTCACCCGCATTGTGATCGTTCTGAGCTTTGTCCGCACCGCGCTCGGCACCCAGAGCATTCCACCGAACCAGGTGATCATCGGCCTGAGCCTGTTCCTCAGCTTCTTTGTAATGGGCCCGACCTACCAACGGATCAATACTGAGGCGATCCAGCCGTACATGGCTGCGAAGAATCCGATCTCGTTCGAACTCGCCGTGTCCCGTGCGGAAGCTCCACTCCGCGACTTCATGCTCAAGAACACCTACGAGAAAGACCTGAAAATGTTCTTGGACATGCGCCACGAGACCGTGGAAACGCGCGAGGACGTGCCGATCTTGACGCTCATACCCGCTTTCGTGATCAGCGAGCTTAAGACTGCGTTCGTCATAGGCTTTTACATCTTCCTACCCTTCGTCGTCATCGACCTGATCGTTGCGAGCCTGCTCATGGGCATGGGCATGATGATGATGCCGCCCGTCGTCGTGTCACTCCCTGCGAAACTGCTCGTCTTCGTGCTTGCCGACGGATGGTCCATTCTCGTGAAGGCCATTTTGGCGGGGTACTCCACGTGACGGAAGGCATCGTCCTCGACCTTGCCCAGCAGGGCATCTTGGTCGCGCTCATGGTGTCCATGCCCATCCTGGCGGTAGCGCTGTTCTTCGGCCTTGCCGTCTCGGTGTTCCAGGCCGTGACGCAGGTCCAAGAGATGACCCTCACCTTCGTCCCCAAGATCATCGGTGCCGCAATCGTGCTGGTCACGATGGGATCGTGGATGCTCGACACGATCGTGCGGTTCGCGGTCATCTGCTTCGAGCAGGTCGCAAAGATCGGATGAGCCTCGACGCGACGTTCTTGATGATCTTCCTCAGCGCGTTTACGCGCTGTGCCGCAATGGTGATGTCCTCGCCGCTCTTCGGCACGAACGTCCCCGTGAAGGTGCGCGTGATGTTCTGCCTTGTCGTCTCGATGGCGATGGTCCCAGTCCTGCGCGAGCACACGGCAGTCGTCCCGCAAGACCTCGCACAGCTCGGAATGATGGTCGGCAAAGACGTCGTCATCGGTCTACTCATCGGTGGAATGATCCAGATCATGCTCGCCGGGTTCCAGATGGCGGGCGCGTTCCTCGACGTGCAGATCGGCATCGGTGCGGCACAGGTGTTCAGCCCGATGCTCGGCCACACTTCCTCGCCGATTAGTCAGTTCAAGTTCCTGCTTGGTCTCGTATTGTTGCTCCTGATGAACGGGCACCACTTCATGTTCCAAGCGTTTGCCCACAGCTACGAGATGGTCGGGCCGTCGCTCAACCGGCTCGACGAGATGCAGACCACGATCATCTCCTTTGTAAGCCAGGTCTCGCTCATGGCGCTGCAGATTTCCGCGCCCGTCGCTGCGGTCTCTGTCGTCGTCGACGTGGCCGCAGGCTTGGTCAACAAGGCCGTACCGCAGACGCAGCCGTTCCTCTTGGCGCTTCCCGCAAAGCTCATGGTCGGCATGTTCGCGCTCGGAATCGGGCTCCCTGCCATGGTCGTCGCGACTCAGGCTGGCGTCAACTTTACGTTCTCGCACATGTCGAAGATGCTGGGAGGGCCATAAGTGGCGGAGCAGCCTGCTGGCGAAAGGACAGAAGAGGCGACGCCGCGCAAGAGGCAGGAAGCGCGTAAGAAGGGCACCGTAGCCAAGTCGTCGGACCTCAACGGCGCGGCATCCCTCCTCGTGTGCGCGCTGATGCTCCCCTACGTTGTGTCGACTCTGGGCCAAGGAATCTTAGACGCGCTCCACTCCTCAATTCTTGATCCGTCTAAGGAGCTCGACTATGCAACTGTGATGAACCTGTTCAAGTCGCTGCTCTATCCAGCTTTCATCTCCTTAGGGCCGATGATCGTGTGTCTCATGGCAGTAGGGCTGGTCGTCAACTTTGCGCAAGTCGGGTTCGTGCTCAGCGGAGAGTCGCTCAAGCCTTCGTTTGAAAAGATCAATCCGCTTTCAGGCTTCAAGAGGCTCTTCTCCGCCCGCACCACGTTCGAGGGCGTTAAGGCGGTGTTCAAAATGCTCCTCTTCTCATGGATCGCGTTCGCCGTCGTCGCGGGCCAGTGGGGCGACCTTGCCAACCTTTCGTACATGCCGCCCCAACAGGCAGCATCCAAGATCGGGACGGTGATGCACACGATTCTGATCCGTATCGCCGCTGTGTGGCTCGTGCTCGCGATCGCAGACTACATCTTTCAACGCAAGCAGATCGACAAGCAGCTGAGAATGACAAAGGACGAGCTCAAGCGAGAGATGAAGGAACAGGAAGGCTCGCCTGAAGTCAAGGCCGCGATCTATCACAGGCGCAGAAAACTGCTCAAGGGCGGACTCGTGACGCGCATGAGAGAGGCCGACGTCGTCGTGACCAACCCTACGCACTATGCGATCGCGCTCAAGTACAACCGAAGCGAGCACCACGCGCCGATGGTGGTCGCAAAGGGCCAAGACTACTTGGCGCTCAAGATCAGAGAGGTCGCCGACCAAGAGAAGGTGCCGATCGTCGAGAACCCGCCTCTCGCCCGCGTGCTCTACAAACAGTGCGAAGTCGGTGACTTCATCCCACGCGATATGTTCGCCGCCGTCGCCGAGGTGCTCGCCTACGTCTACAAGAGCGTCAAGACTGCGAAGAAGTCGAGACCGCGGGCCGGCGTCATTTAGCTTGGCGCTAGTTCGGATCAAGTATGGCCCGAGCCCTTTCTAAGGCTGTACCGACGCTCGCACACATGTTCTCAGTTCCTACGATCTGTTCGAATTCCGCCCTGTGCATCAGCCGTTCAGGCTGTCCTCGCATTCCGCACAGGATTAGCGTCCGGCCGCTCTCACCCAGCTTCGTCGCCAAGTCCTCGATAGCGTGGAGCCCTGTGCCATCGATCGCCGTCATGTTTCGTAGACGCAGTACAACGACCGGTGGTAGCGCTTGGATATGGTCTTCGATCACCTCGAGCTTGTCGGTAGCTCCAAAGAGGAACGGCCCGTGGACGCGGAATATCTTAACTCCCGGTGGTATGTCCTTGAACTGCAGGATGTGGTCCTCCCCGTCCTTGATGTACTGCTCCGTCGCCTCCGCGACCGTCGTGGTGTCCGTCACCCGCTTGATGTAAAGCAACGCGGCCAGTACGAGCCCGGCGGTCACGGCGACGGTCAAGTCTGCAAACACAGTGAGCAGGAATGTCACAAGCCAAACTGCAATGTCCGCCCTCGTGAGGCGCAGTATCCACGGAATTTCAGCCCACTCGCCCATGTTGTAGGCGACCATCATCAGAATCGCCGACAACACCGCCAGAGGGATGTGCTTTGCAAGCGGTGCCCCGACCAGCAGCACCACGACCAGCACGAGAGCATGGATGATCCCTGCGACGGGGGTCTTCGCGCCGCTCCGGATGTTCGCAGCTGTGCGCGCAATTGCGCCGGTCACAGGTATCCCGCCGAACAAGGGGGACACGACGTTTGCAACGCCTTGCGCGACCAGCTCCGTGTTCGGCTGGTGCTTGTCCTTACTCATCTTGTCAGCCACGACGGCGGACATCAGCGACTCGATC
>JANWJY010000035.1 GCA_025451715.1 Fimbriimonadaceae bacterium
CGCCGTCGACGGGAGGATGACGGTAAGGACGCCCTACCTCGGCGACACGCTCGTGTGGACTTTCCAGAACGAGGACGAGTGGCGGAGCTATCTCCGGTCTAGGCGGTGGTTTCCGTACAACCACTATGGGATGGTGTTCTTGACCCTTGCCAGCGTGGTTACTTTCTTTGGCGTTTATGGAATCGGACCAATCGTCTTCCTGTTGTTCTTCGTTCCGTTGGCTGTGCAGTTGTGGCGCCTGCGTAACGACTGCAAGTATGGGCTGACCTCGATCGAAGTGAGGCTGCATCCTCGCCTCATAAAGTTCACGGAGCACTACGGAAAGCCCAGTTTGTTGCGTGACCGCCGCGTCGAGGTCCACAGCCGCAAGCGGATAACCGCCATGCAGTGGGTCTCGTCCGGATGCCGTGTCGAGCTCAAGCGGCGATTCCTTTTCGGGCCCGTCTTCGTACTTCCGATGGGTCTCTTCTCAACCCAGGACGCGATCGACGCACTCTACCGCTGGGCGGGGGAGCACAAGATCACGATCGAAGGCGTCCCGCCGCTCCCCGGCGCGTACGTGCGACCGATCGAGGAGCGGCGAGGGCTCTAAGTTCTCGTCACTCGTGCACCGCGGGCGGGAGCGGTTCCGAGTCCGCCACTCAGGACCCCTAACCCCAGGCTCAGAAACCCGAAAGAGGCTTGCGGGAGCCCAAACACCCTCTGCTGGTTTCCGGAATGTGAACAACGATTGCCAGCAAGTCAGATATGACGAGTCGCAGAGGTCGTTAGAGAAGTCGCAAAGCTCGTTAGACGAGTCGCAACGCGGTTTAGAGAAGTCGCAAAGGGACTGAGACGAGTCGCAAGGCGACATAGTGAAGTCGCATGGGTCGTTAGAGAAGTCGAGGAGCGACAACGACGACCCGCAGAGCAAAAACGACGAGCCGCAAACTTGAAACTACGGCCCGCAGAGCTGCATTGCAATCCGTAAGGGGACACGGAGCGGGCCACACCCGCTCACTATTCCCCGGAGGAGGAAACAACACAAATGCCATTCTCTGGCCCTAGCAGCTATCTTGCAGTCATCGACGAATTCATCGGCCACTGGACCGATGTCAACGTCGCCCTAGGAATCGGCGGGCTCGTGCTCCAGCCGGACGCGTACGCGATCACGAACTTGCAGACCCACCGCACGAACCTCGCCACGTTCATCACGTCGCTCGAAGGGTTCATCAACTCGCAAGAAGGGCACCGCACGTCGCGCGACAACCAAAAGGACCCGATGCGCGAGCGATTGCGACAGCTCGGCGGGATCACGAAGAACCAACTGCGCGACAGCGTGTACGCGGGACAGGTGCCGCAGCTCATCGAGCCCAACGCGAACCCCGGCAAATGGATCATCGCGATGGACGACGCCTCGCACATGTGGACGACGATCAACGCGACTCCGCCGGCGGGCTTCACGCCGCCGCTGTTGCTCACTGGAGGTTTCACGCTGGCGAACTTCAACACTGCCGTGGCGGCGCTCAAAGCGACCTTCACCTCGCTGGTGCAGGCGGACCAGGACGTGACGCGCGCGATCGACGAGCGCGATGCGCTGTTCCTGATCATCCGCGACCGGCTGGTGCAGTACCGCGGCGTGATCGAGGCGATGTTCGCTCTCGACCACCCGCTCGTGCTGTCGCTGCCGCGCGTTTATCCGCTGCCCGGCCACACGCCGGACGCGGTGACGCTGAGTGGTGGGTGGAACGTGGGGACCTCGATGGCGGACCTTTCGTGGACGGCGTCCACCGACCCGGACCTCTCGGGCTACTCGGTGCGGCGCTCGGGCGCGGACCCGTACGACACCCAGTCGGAGCTGGTGGTCGACACTCTGCCGCCTGGGACTCTGGTGCTGGCGACAGACGAGGGGCTCGGCACACCCGGTGCGACCATGCGCTACAAGGTGTACGTCGAGCTCTCGACCGGGAACGAGAGGGGCAGCAACACGGTGACGATCAACCGACCGTAACGTTGATCGGGGGCGGCGGTTCTCTCGCCGCCCCCGAAAGTACATCACCTCTTTTTTGTTGAAGGAATCTCGCTCCTCGCTCTACGCCAGTCATCGGCCGATCGCAGACAAACGCGGCCCTCATAGCCGATGATTCGCAGAATGCACAGCTCGAAAAACTCCAGAGCGAGCACAGCAATCTCTGTGCGGACTTGACTATCGTACTTGTGGCCCGAATGAGTCGCCTCCGGGTGCATTAGTGAGTTTCGGACGTGTCCAATCGCAGACGGCCCATCGTGCCTCCTGAACGCGCTGCGCGCGTCCGCATACTCAGGTGGTATGGCGGTCGGCAAGTCCAATGACACCAGCATGGCCCGTATCTTCTCGTCCGCCGTTAGCTTCCCGGCAGTTGACTCTAGCAGTATCCCCTGACGTTTGATGAGCTGGACGTGCGAGAGTAGTTCAAGGCCCGCTTGCGCCGTAACGAGTGACAAGTCCCTCCCGGCCGCGGACCTGCACGCTTCAATGTAGAAATCGACTGCCATTCGCAGCCAGGCGTGGTTCTTATCATCCTGCCACAAAGCGCAGATCCCGTTCATGCATTCAAAAACCTCAGGTCTCAACTGGTCACCTGCCCAGCTAAGCTGGAGTTTGCCGTGATCGGGCCGCTTGTCGAGCCACTTCCACCAAGTGGGAGAGTCCAGATGTCTATAGCCGAGAACCAGCGGGAGGCAGCACCGACAACCGGCAACGAAGTCAAGCGTGAGAAAGAACCGCTCTAGACACGGAAGAATCTGCGGTGGATTGAAAAGTTTCCCGTCGATCCGTTCGATTTGATAAACATGTGTTGGCAAGTAACTACGATAGAGGCCGCTCCTCGCCTTCCTTCGTGCTGTGTCGTGATATGCGTCGATCGTATAACGCCACTTTGTGTCTTGGAACGTGATTCGACCCTGGAACGTGTGTACTATTCCATCGATCCTCGCACCTAGCTTTTCGCCTTCGGTTTCTGGGAAGCCCAACAAGTAACCTCTGACCCTGCCCATGCTTGGTATGGGGTCGAGGCTTGCCTCTAGCTCTCTCGGATGACTCTCCATGTAAGGTGGGTCACCCATGTCAAATTCCGTGAACTTGGCCTGGAATTTCGCATGACGCGACGGTATTTCCACCTCCGTCGGCTCGTTCCAGCTATCCTCCTCATCGTCCAGCTGCGGACTCGCAAAGCACATTTCAACCGAGGGCGAGTATTCGAGATTTAGAGAAATCGTTATGTTGCCCGCAATGCTCCGGTTCGGCCATGTGAGAGTGCACGGCTCGCTGAACAGCTCCAACTCTTGATTCAGCGCGAGATCTTGCGTCCCGTAATGGGTCATGGCTAGGTGTGACACGACTGGCCCAAACTCGCTCGCCATGAGACATTCTAGCTGGCGCCAGCCTCATTTGGTTCCCCCTCTCGGTCGGGGAGGAGGACCGTTCTTCCCTTGTTCAAAGGGTGTGTCAGGGCGGCGAGTCGTCCGGGCAGGACGCGCACGCCGCAGTCAGGGACGGATGTGTCGATCTCGCCGTACGGCCGCAGCCATAGGGCGTCGTTGTGCGATGTGCTCAATTCTTGAATGTGTCGATTGGTTTATGGATCGTGTGACCAGACCAACCAAAGGAGATAGGCGATGCAGACGAGCGTCGCGATCACCGTAACCAATCGGAACCGATTCCATTCGCCGTCCTTCATCTCAGTCGTACCAATCGTTGCCGTGCGAGTTCAATTGTCCTCGGACTGCGGTTCACTGCTCCGCAACACCGTCAAACCCAGCAGAGTCCAGAGGATCGAACCGAACACCACATATGCAGCCTTGGGCCAAGCCACCTTCTCCGTTAGCAGACCTGCCAGGCCAAGAACGAATCCAATGGTTCCAAGCCCGCACGCGATTCCGCCTGCGATCTTGTTCCTTCCGCGGCAGACAATGGCAAGCAAGAAAAAGAACGCGGCAGATCCGAGTTGGGCACCAAACTGTTTGACGTCAGACGACTCGCTCTGGATGAGTGAGACGAAGGACCAGCCTTGGTCGCAAATCAAGAACGCGATGACGACCCAGAACAACACGTCATGGATCCTGGTTTGTCGCGTCTTTGCCATGGTCTAGTCGTACTGGGAGTTGTCGTGCTTGATCTGTGTGCGCAGCGTGGATACAGCGAGTATGAGTGCAGCAACGTTTGCAATAATCTGGAGGCCAATCCGAGTATCGAAGTAAGCGGTTCCGTCTCGCCATCCGATCCACAATGCAGTCCCGGCCAAGGCAATAGGCGTCAAGACGACCAGGAGCCATGCGATTGGACGGGAGCCCTGAAAACACGCTGTCAATAACCAGTAGGCTACGAACGCGGCCAGAATCGGAGCAATTGCCCTCATCGCCCAGTGCCCCTCCTTCGACAAAAACTGAACGACCTTGTCTGACAAGAAACAAATGAGTGCCACCCAATAGGCGACCCGTGAGACCACTGAGTTTGACTGGTTCCTCATCTCAATCGTACTCGTAGTTCGAATGCGTCAGGCCGATGAACAGCAGGCTGAGCAGGCAGAGCCCGGCGAGCCAGTAAGCGCCGTGGTAGCCGTACACGATGAACTCGGCCGGGATCGCGAGCGGCGCGAGCCCGGCGCTCGCGACCATCAAGATCAGCAGGCACTTCATGACCGCGTGCATCGCCGACCTCTTCCCTCGCACGAGGACGGGCGACTGCCGCATCACTGTAAACGCCGTCACGACCGCCAACAGACCGTACAGCGCAACGCCGTACACGATGAGCTGGTACTCGACGGGGTCGGCTGTTCCGAACACGGCCCATCCCGTACGCACGAGCAGGCTGAGGGCAAACACCATGTTCGCCGCGGCGGTGAAGAACGCGATGAACGCCGTGATCATCACGCTGAATATCGCGCCGCTTCCGCCCGTCACCGCGAAGAGCATCGTCGCGGACAGGGCGACGACCGCGCCGAGCGCGATGCGAACGTTCGATTGCGCCGCCGCGAAGTCGGGCGTGACCTCGCGCTTCAGAATCCCCTGCTCTTCAAACCCAGACACGTACTTTCCGAACCCGATCGCGTCAGGTGAACCAGTCGCTGCAGGCTCGTTGTCAAACTTCGGTTGGTTGAGAGCATTGTTCCACTCGACAAACTTTGCGTACTCCCCCCACGACATCCAGCCCCACACCGCGAACATCGCCAGCGTCAAGAAAACGACAGTAATCTTAGCCATCTCTCACATCCGGTGCAGCACGACGTCGTTGCCGCTGGGCGTGGTGCCGCGCATCGTCTTCCCGTCGCCAAGCTTCAATGTCGCGCCGCTGTCGAGCGTTACGGTGTCGCCGTCGAGCTTCCAAGTGCCCTCTGTCGTCTTGCCGGGCATCGAGTGCAGGTACTTCCCCGCTTCGCTGAACACGTACACGTGGTCGAACTCTTCGCTCGTGTCGGGCGTGCCGCCTGCGTTCTCGGCGTTCCACTGCCCCCACGACCCGACCGGTGTCTTCGCCTCGGGGCTCTTCTCTTCCTTTCCGCAGCCAAGAGGCAGGAGCAGGACAAGGAGCAGGAACGCACGCATGGGGACATTGTAACGGGTTTCGAGGGGCGTTCGGGTTTGTTCGGGTTGGCGCGGGTTTGTCCGGGTTTGCCTAAACGAATCCGAACCAAGCCGAACCAATCCGAACCAATCCGAACTGCCGGTCAGACCAGCCCCTCCCTGCTCAGTCCGAGCCGCGAGTACTGCGTCAGTTGCGGGTCGGTCGAGGGGCGGACCGCCGACACGATGTACCGCAGCGCGTCCAGCCGATGGTAACTCGACTTGTCGCGGATCTGGTCGAGCGGCTCGCCGCGGTCGTCCACCTCGCGCGAGTACGACTCGATCTCGCTTATCAGCTTCTCGCAGCTCGAGAAGATCTTCAGCGTCCCCTGCTTGACCTGTTTGTACACGCGCTGGATGCCGACCTCCACTTCTTTGATGGGGGGCCGGCCCAACTGCAGGCCCGCCGCGATGTAATCGCGACGCCACTCGTCCTCGCCCCACGACCCGCCGATCGCGAAAGACAGCTCGCCGCCGAGCTTGCGTTGCATCGCGCGGACGTGCTCCTCGACCGTGCGCCCTCCCGCGTGGTACGTGGCGTAGACGTACAGGTCCAAGTTGGCGGGGTCCTCGGCGATCATCACCGCGGCGGTGTTGTTCTCGCCAAAGTCCACGCCGAGGTAGCGCGCCCAGTGCGCGGGTATCCCGAACGGTTGCGCGACGTTGCGCTGCTGTTCGAACACGTCGTACACCGCGCCGGCGGGACGGGTGAACGCGCCCTCGCAGAACGTGCGGAACTTCCAATCCGGCAGCTCCCTGCGCATGCGCTCGTACTCCTCCTTCTTGAAAGCCGGGTTTTCGATCGAGCGGAACCGCACGATATCGACGTCGTCGCGCCTTCCGGCGGTCGCGTCGTCGTGCAACTGTCTCAGCCAACCCGTCGACTGGTACGGCGTTGTGGTCATGAAGATCCGTGCGAGGCAGATCGCGGCGCGGCGCTGCAGCGCCTCCCACGACTCGCGCAGGAACCCTTCCTGTCCGCACTCGTCGGCCCAGATCGCCTTGTAGGTGGCGGCCTCGAGCGAGTCGGGGTCGTGGCCGTAGCCGACGAACACTCTGATCTCGCACGCTTGTCCGGTGAGCCTTCGCGCGCCTTCCGGCGAGAACACGAAGCACTTGTCGGACGATTTGTAGACCGCCATGCTCTTGGTCTTCTTCGCGAACTCCGAGAGCGCTTTTTTCTTGAGCAGCTCGGTGTTCGGGCCGACGATGAGGTAGTCGTTGTCGTCGCCCGGCCTCGCCGTGCGCTGGATCTCCCTCAAGAGCAGCCACACGCCGACGACGGTCTTTCCGCCCTGCGTGCCTGCGAGGATGAGCACGAACCTTTTCGCGCTGCGCCACGCGGCGAGCTGTCCTGGGTGCAGGAAGTCGGGCGGCGTCTCTAGGTCGATGGGTTCATGAGCGAGTTTGCGGCTGATCTCTTTGCGCTGCGATTCGGACAACGAACTGATCCAGTGCTTCAACGAGTTCCTCATCTGTCATTTGCTTCGGTGGTTCTGGCTCCGGTTGTTTGGTCGGCTCGACGAGGTCGACAACGATCTTCATCGCGGTCGTGTTCTTTGCGATCGCCGCTTCGAGAAGCGCGTCGGTGAAGAGGTCGAGCTTCTGCTCGTCGTTCCCTTTGAGCTTGAGCTTTAGTTTTTTCGAGATGCTGGGATCGTCTGTCATTCGGTCTTTGTCTGCACGAAGATGCGCACGTCGATGATGTCGAAGAGCGATCCGGCGCGGTGCCTGCTCGGCTTTTGTGTCGCGAGGATCTGGTTGAGCGCGGTCGTCGCGGCCTCGACCTCTGCGGTGTCCTTGTCGCTGACGGCGACGTCGATGGGTGTCATGCGTACGGGGCCGGAGCCGAACACTCGGCGCCACACCCCGCGTCCTTGGTAACGGCCTGTGAAGCCGATTTGTAGTCGTTTCATTTGTTTGTTGAGTGCTGAGTGCAGAGTGCGGCTCACGCGCTTGCACGGTCGTCTTAAAGCTGGAGCGAACGATGAAGAACACCGACTGGGGCAAACTGATCGGGAGATTGGCGGCAGTTCTACTCGCTTTCGAGGCGGTGCAGTTCGTCAGGAATAGCTCGGAAATGCTGTTCGAGATGGAAACCACGCTCAATGACAAGCTGCCGTACCTTCTTGCTCCGGCGATCAGCGTGTTGTTTGCCGTCTTGATCTGGCTCTTTGCGAACAGGCTCGCTCCGCGCGAAACGGCGTCGTCAGGCTCGGACGTTGACGTCGGCTTCGTCGGTGCCGCGGTTGTCGCAAGTGTCGCCGTCTACGCGTTTCTCGGCTACGCTTACTCGCTCATCGACGGAATAGTCAAGCAGGCGACGGTCGTGCCGCCGGCTCAGCCGCCGTCGCTAGTAGGGATCGTGTTCGACATCGTCGTCTGCGGACTCTGCGTCGCGGTTGTCGTGCAATCGCGTCACGTGGCAGAGTGGGCCGCACGATGAACCTTGAAGTCATCGTTTCCTGCGTATTCCGCATGTACGCGTTCTGGGATCTCTCCCGCCTTGTTCACTCCCTCTTCGGCTTGGCGATGTACCCGGCAGGTGCCAGCATTTCGGAGTCGCTGAACATCGTGGTCGGATGCATCGTTGACGCCGCCTTCGTCGGAGTCGCATGGATTTATGGCAATGAGCTGGGACGGTGGGCGGTCGTTGGCGGCAGGAGTCACGTCGAGACCGCGCTGAAGACATGCGGACTCATCTATGCGATGTCGTGGACGGGAGAAGCAGCGAACCTTTTCACTTACTGGGCGATGGTCAGGGCCGATGATGCCGAGACTACCCAGACGTTCTTGTCGATCGTAGGTGGCGAGGCAGCAGTGATCACAAGCGTGGCCATCGCTCTCCTCTCGATAGTCATTATCGCCTTGTCTCGTCTGGTCGGTGTCACCGTCACCCGGGCCGAACGGATTGTAGAACTTCGCAAAGAGATCGAGTAGCGGCGGCGGTCGGACTAATCCGTACGCCCCCGCACCTGTTCGGTGAGCGTGGCGATCGCCTCGGTGAGCTTGTCGAGCCGTTTTGAAAAGCTGCCGAGCATCCACCACACCACCATCACCGCGATCGCGGCGACGCCGATGCGGTCGGCGAGCTCGGTGCCGGGCAGGTCCTGCACGGCGATCAGCGCGCCCGATGCGACACTGATGATTGGGATTGAAAGGTGTTCTGTCATTTCATTTGGATGTGCGCGGGGTCCCAGCCGATCTTGCCGCGCCACTCGTTGGGGTCGAACGGGCGCGTGCGGTCGAGCAGGAACGCCTCGAGCTTCTTCCGCATTGCCCTGGGCAGTCCGTATAGCCCGCCCCATTTACATCCTTGCGTGAGCGCGAGCCGACCGATCATCACCCACACGTGCCGCGGCGCGCCCCAAAGGAAACGCGCGTCGACGATGTCCGCCGCGCGGGCAAGGCCGTCAGGCCCCGGCAGGTGTTTCGAGCGCATCGTCTTGCTGTGCCCCTTTGAGACGAGCTGTTCCTGTTGTTCGCGCGTGCGGAGCGCGTTGTGGACGATGAGACGGTAGCCGCTCGCGTTGCCGCTCGCGACCACCGCTTGGACCTTTGCGCGGAAGTTCCCGCACTCCGTGATCTCCGCCAGCTTGTCTGGCATGTTGGTTCCTCCTTTGTTCTTAAACGGAAAAGCGCGACGCACGCGTCGCGCTCTCACTCTGTGATCCCGGCTCTTAACCGGGCGCCGGCCCTACTGGTCTTCGGGCCCTTTCTTTTCTTGTGCTCTCACTATACCTGTGGGTAGGCGGTTTGTCAAGGTTTTTGGCGGTTTGGGCCTAGTTTTGAACCTAATTCTCCACTAGGACCATGGACGCCGTTTGGGGCCCTCGATGTGATCAGGCCACGTTTTCGCCCTCCTCCTCCTCTTCGAACTCGATGCTTTCGAGCACCTCGGAAAGCGAAGGCACCGAAAACTCCTGCGCCGCAGGCCCGACGAGCCACTCGAGCCAGACCACGGCGCAGCGCCACTCCCGCACGCGCAGGGGGCAGCCCGTCGCGATCGCCTCTGCGTACCCCACGCGCGCGTGGGCCAGAGCGAACTCCGGCTCCCACCACGCGCGCAGCAGCGCCTTAGCAAGCGCCGGCATCGTCTTCGGCCAGGCGTGCCAGCTCGGCCGCCTGCGCCACGGCGGCGATCGCGCAAGCCATCGCCTCGCGGCATCCCAGGTGGAGCACCAGCAGCGAGAGCACCCGCGCCAGGGCGCACTTCATCAGCGCGACCTCGGCAGTCGGAAGTTCTTCGAGCGACGGGTCCACCGCCATCGACGTGCACGCCCTTCCGGGCTCCTCGATCTCGGCGACGACTGCCACCATGTGACAGCCGGTCTCCTTGTGGACCTGCGCCGCGCACTGCCGCGCGTAGCGGCGGGCGAGCCGCAGGCCGTCGTTCACCAGCACCTCGGGGATCACTTGTCCACCAGGTGCCAGTTGCCGCAGAACTCGCAGCGCACCACCCGTTCCCACCGCTCGGCCGAGCGCCTGGCCCGTCCGTAGTCGAGGAACGTCCATCTCAGGAGGCAGAACCGCTCAAAGGGCGAGCGTGCTGCCTCGATCATGGCTTGGACCCGCGTCGGGATCCGGCTCGGCCGGCAACCCTTGACGCACTTCCCTTTCTTTCTCTCTCGTTTCATCCATAAGCGTGCCCCTCCTTCTGGGCACCGGGCTCGTTTCCGCCCGCTTATGGACATAAGAATATACGTGGTTTGGCCCCATGTCAAGCCTTTTCTGAAAAAAGGGAGGTATTATGTCCACGGAACCATGGTGAACAATCAAGGAGAACGAGAGCAGATCATCGCGCTCTTGAAGCGGAACCAGCGATCGATGTCCTGGCTGGCCAAGTCCATCGGTGTGAACCGGCAGTCGGTCCAGCAGTGGCTGGTCGACAACGTAGACCCCCGCGACCGGCACATGTGGGAGAAGATGCGCAGGGCGATCCTGGGCATGGCCTTCCACGGCGACCCCGAAAGGACCCGTGTCAGCGGAGGGACCGCGACCGTGTACATGCGGTACGCCGGCGAGGTGCCATGCGGCGGCGAGTGGGGCGACCCGCTTGCTTCAACGGACACGGTCGACGTTGAGGCCCAGTTCGACAACCCCCTACGGTTCGCGGCGCGTGTCGTCGGCGACTCCTGCTATCCGGCGCTCCTGCCTGGCGACCTGACGATCTGGCAGGCGGACATGAACCCGCCCTACGGCATGATCGTGCTGGCGCAGCGCAAGGGCGACCACGGCTGCACCGTCAAGTCGCTCGAGTACGACGAGAAACTTGGACGGCCGCGATTGCACCCTGTAAACCCCGCCTCCGGCACGCCGGAGGATGGAGACGGATGGGGCGTCATAGCGCGGCTCGTGGCCGTCGTGCGCAACACCGACGGCCTGAAACGAACCTGGTACCTAGAGACCGGATTGCGGGCAAAGCACCTTTCTTAACTTTTTTTGTCCACAACTCTTGACAGCAGGTCAAGTCGCTGGTAAAGTGGCTTATGAGGGCTGGCGGAGACGAATCCCGGCCAGGAAAGTAAGGGGGAAGAGAAAGGCGAGGGGGCCGGCCGGCCCTCTCGCCCAAGTTTCAGGAGCCAGATGAAGATCGTGATGCCCGGCAGCTCGGGCCATACGGGTCGCATGCTCGCTGCGCACCTTTCGGCGCAATCTAATCAGGTCGTGGTCCTGACCCGCACGCCG
>JANWJY010000036.1 GCA_025451715.1 Fimbriimonadaceae bacterium
CCCGCATCAAGGTCTGGGAATCGATCAGCGACAGCGACCATACATTGATGTCGCTCTCTGGAAGGAGCCGCATCGCTCTCGCACAAGAAGCGCGCTACGAAGCGCAACTGGAAAAGACTCGTGCAGCGTTCGAAGTCGGGCTGGACCTTAGTTCGAACTGAGCCAGACGAGACTTCCCTCGCGGACTTCTGCTTTGAGTCCCAAAGCCTTAAGCTCATCCTTAAGGGCATCGATTACGTCCGGACTGTCCAGATCCCAATCGATCCTCACACCGGAGCTCGGTGCGTCCGCAACGACGGGGACGCTGTACATACCGGACACCGCCTCCATGAGGTCGAGAACGGTCCCTGTTCCTTCTTTGGCCATTGCAACTTTGGCTCCGGGCAATGAGACGTAGATCGTGCTGTAATGCTCGGCAAATCCTATGGAGAGGACCTTGGGGGCGTCAGAGAGGTTCGTCATCGGACTGTCAAGCCTCTGACTGACGAGGACCTTGCTGAGCAGCGTCCTTCCTGTCGTTACCTCGGCCACCGTTACTGTGTTCTGTTTGGAAGAGGCAAACTGTAGTTTGACGATGCCTTCGTCGACCATGATCTTTGGGTCGCTGTCGCTGATGACTGGGCCGAGCCCGCCGGTCTGCAGGTTGGGGTTGGAACGGCTTGAGAAAGAAGCAACGACTCCAATGATAGCGGCGGTCGCGACTGCGCCGTAGGCGATGGGCTTCCATGCGAAGAACCAGCCCGCCCCGCGCGACTTGCGCTCGATGGCGTTGATGTTGGCGTCGACGCGCTCTCGGAT
Organism: Fimbriimonadaceae bacterium; assembly: GCA_025451715.1. Classification (GTDB taxonomy): domain Bacteria; phylum Armatimonadota; class Fimbriimonadia; order Fimbriimonadales; family Fimbriimonadaceae; genus JADFMN01. The sequence goes on from JANWJY010000036.1 coordinate 799, forward strand.
CTTGAGGTGCAGGTCAGCGGGCACCTTGACGGGGGTGTCAAGGGTCTTGAGCTCGGCCATGATCCGGACAAACTGCTGATACTCGGCGCTGACGGAGGCGTCCGAAGCCAGAGCCCTTTCAAAGGCCTGTTTCAGGCCGTCGTCGAGCGAGCCCTCGTGATAGGCTGAATAGAAGTCCCGTGCCTTGTTCAGGTTCATTCGCGTTTACCCGGTTGTTCGACCTCATGTGATCTGGAAAAGTTCCACGTCTCCCGTCAAATGGTCCCTCAGGGCCAGCCTAGCCCGGTTTAGGCGGCTTTTGACTGTTCCAATGGGCAGGTCGAGAGCGTCTGAGATCTCCTCGTAGGTGAGCATCTCGACGTGGTACATCACGAGCATGGCCTGCTGGTACTCGGGCATCTTGCCCAGGGCGGACTGTACGGCGGTCTCGCGGGCGTTCCTTTCCAGGATCTCGTCTGGCCCGTCGGACTCGTCCTCGAACTGCCTCTGGACCTCCCCACCCTCCACGTTCAGGGTCGCCTCAAGGCTCTCGTGCCGCCTGGTGCGCTCCCTTTTGCGCATGTCCAGGTAGCAGTTTGTGAGGATCCTGTAGAGCCAGGTTCCAAAGCTGCTCTGTCCGCGGAAGTTCTTGAGTGCGTTGTAGACGCGGACGAACGCGTCGGCGACGATGTCTGAGGCCTCGTCCTGGTTGGAAGTGAGGCGGTAGGCGAACTGGTAGGCACGCGACTCGTACTTGCGGATGAGGGCGTCGAACGCGTTGCGGTCTCCTTGCTGGCTCAGCTCGATCAAGAGGGCGTCGTCGTTCATCTTCCAGCCTTCGCCGCGGTGGGTGCCTCTCGCGGCTTCATCGCGGCCTCTATGGCCGCCAGCTCTTCTGCGCTGAGCTCCCGGTCGGCCTTGCCCTTCCTGATCTCCTTGGCGTAGACGCGGCAGTCCGCCCTTCCGACCATGCTTGTCATGATGGCGCCGTCACCCTTGTCGTCGTAGACTGCTAGGGCAAAGCTCTGTGAGCCGCCGACGTCTTCGAACGCGTCGTACCGCACGACCCCGACAAACCGCTTAGCGGACTCCATCTTGGTCTCGAGCGCGTCGAGGCGCTTGTCCGCGGTCTCTAGGCGGTCGTTGATCGCCCCATTGAGCTCCATGTGGTGCTGGAGCAAGGACTCGATGTTCTGGCCGCTTGTGCCCTTCATAAGATCGGACCACCTTCCACTGATCCGACGCAGCTTGAAGACAAGCCACACGACGGCGCCCGCGAGAACGAGCGAAAGCGACAGCCCTATGAGCCCGATCAACGGGCCGTACTGGTCGAGAATGCCCTGCATAAACCGACAATCTCAAGTATAACTTCCCCGGAGCCCAACTAGACCCCCGCAATGGCAGAATCAGAACAACTGGAAGACTCTCCGGTCGAGCCGGTGGCTGAGGGTGAAGCCGCTGCAGACCCCACAACGAAGCTGCCCAGCCGTAAGAAGTTGATCTGGACGAGCTTCGGGAGCTTCCTCCTGTTCCTCTTGGCGGTCTCCGTCTTCTTCTATTACAACTTCAAGACCATTGAGGTCCAGGGCAACTCGATGGAGCCCACGCTGCACGAAAAGCAGCGATTGTTGATCAGCAGCGCTTACTGGCTCGTGGGAGAGATCAAAGTCAACGACATCGTCGTCATCAAGAACACCTTCGAGGACGACGTCATCATCAAGCGCGTGTACAAGATGGCAGGTGAGACGGTCGATCTTGCGGCGGTCCCAGAGAACTGGGACATCACGAAAGGCAAGTATGTCGTTCCAGAAGGTACCATCTACGTGTTGGGCGACAACGGAAAGGTGTCACAGGACAGTCGGCACTACGGTCCGTTCAACCTGGTCGACGTCATTGGCAAGGTCGTCGTCATACAGTCTGCAATTGGCTCGTCCGAATGAATCGGGGGCCGAGTGAGTCCGTCTTTACTATTGGAATGCGTCGTTTCCCTTGCGGCCAATATGGCAAGCAGCGGCTGGAGTTTCATCCGGCACCCTTTCGTGCGCCCTTGAGGGCGTTCGCTTCGCTCGTGTTTCCTTGGAAAGACGAGGAGGTTCTCGTTTGCAACATTGAGGACCGCGGCTGGTGCATTCCGAGCGGTCGCGTCGAGCCGAACGAGAGCTCGCTGGACGCCGCGATCCGCGAAGCCAAGGAAGAGGCGGGCGCAGTCCTCAAGGAGATCCATTACATCGGGTGCTACCGCGTCACGCAGCGCGACGAGGTGCGGTGGTGCGACGTTTACGCGGCGAACGTCGAGGGACTGACCGACCTCGACCCCCAATTCGAGTCGATCGGAAGGCAGTTCGTGGCCGTGAGCAAGCTTCCAGAGATCTACCACCTTTGGAACGAGCTGACCGAGGCCGTGTTCAAGCACTCGAAGTGCGTGCTGATGCGGCACGAATCGACGAAAGGCAGCTACGACTGCGGAGAATAGGCGCTAGTCGAGGTCGATCAGGGTCAGCTGTCCCCGCTTCACTACGCCGATCGCACCGACGTCGGGCGGATCCTCGAACGCGAGCTTGCTCAAGTTTTCTGGCACTGCAATCGGGTACTTGCCGTCGAAGCACGCCATGCAGAATCCGTCTTTGCCGCCCCCTACCGCGTTCTTGACTCCGTCGATCGAGAGGTAGCCGAGCGACGTCGCTCCTAAGTGCTCACGGATCTCTTCGACAGACCACTTCGCGGCGGCAAGCTCTCCCTTGCTCGCCATGTCGATGCCGTAGAAGCATGGGAACTTGATCGGTGGGGCGGTGATCCTCACGTGGACCTCGAGCGCGCCGGAGTCGAACAGCATCTTGACGATCTGGCGCGTGGTCGTCGCTCGCACGATCGAATCGTCGACGACCACAAGGCGCTTGCCTCTGATCTTCTCGATGATCGGCGTGAGCTTCATGCGCACGCCCATCTCGCGCATCCGCTGGTCGGGCTGGATGAAGGTCCGGTGGATGTAGCGGCTCTTCATCATCCCCTCTTCGAACGGGAGGCCGGCGACGCGGCTGAAACCGATCGCTGCGGGAATGCCGCTGTCAGGGACCGGGATGACGAGGTCGGCCTCGGCGGGCTGCTCCCGCGCGAGCTCCTCGCCCATCCGCTCGCGGGCGACGTAGAGCGATGTGCCCCGCATCACGCTGTCAGGGCGGGCGAAGTAGATGAACTCGAACATGCACATCGAGGGCTTCTCCGCCTTGTGCGCCTGGTGGTAGCGGATTCCGTTCTCGTCGATGACCGCCATTTCGCCGGGTGCGATCTCACGCTCGACGACCGCGTTGATCGGGCCGAAGGCGCAGGACTCGCTGGCGAGCATGAAGCTGTCGCCCAGACGCCCCGCGACCAGCGGCCGGACACCGTTCGGGTCACGGAAGCCAATGATGCGGCGCGGCGTGAGCACGATGACGCTGTATGCGCCCTTGACCCGGCGCATGACCTCCTCGACGGCCGTATCGACTCCCTTGCCCATGTTGATGACAAGCAGCCGCGCGATGACCTCGCTGTCTGCGGTCGTGTCGAATTTCTCTCCTTGTTCCTCAAGCTCTTTCCGCAGCTCTCGCGCATTGATGAGGTTGCCGTTGTGCGCGACGGCGATCTCGCCTGAGGTGCTCGTGCAGTAGATCGGTTGTGCGTTTCTCAGAACGCTGGATCCGGACGTGCTGTACCGGTTGTGGCCTATCGCCATGTCGCCCGGGAGCGTTTGGAGGATCTCTTCCGTGAAGACCTGGCTGACAAGGCCCATGTCCTTGTGCATCTTGACAGTGCTGCCGTCGCTTACAGCGATACCTGCGGACTCTTGTCCGCGGTGCTGGAGCGCGAAGAGTGCGAAAAAGGCGAGCCGCGCGGCCTCCCCATCGGGAGCGCGCAGTCCGACGACGCCGCACTCTTCCTTTGCGCGGTCGTCGTGCCAAGCGTCGGACATGACCCCAGTATATCTGGCGCGGTAGTATGAGCCCATGACGACCGCCAGATGGGCGATGCTGGTCTACGGGCTGGCGATGATCGGAATGGGGCTCGACGGGTACATCCGTGCTGGTAGCGCGATGTCGCTCTATGGCGGTGGCGCTTTGGGTCTGCTCGTACTGGTCGGGCTCTGGATGTCGACAACGATGAAGACCCCACGATGGGGCTACATCCTGGCTATGGTGGTGGCACTCGCCGCGCTCGGGCGGTTCTTGCCGAACTATTTGAAGACGCGAGACGCTTACCCAGCTCTAGTGATCGTCGTGCTTTCCGTCTTGCTGATCGTGGTCTTGGTCGGCGGACACGTCGCGGCGAACGCAAAGAAGAGCGCCTAACGCAGGAACGGCATTTCGACGACTGTGGCGTAGATGTCGCCAACCCTTACGACGTGTCCCTCGCTCGCTGCATCGTTTCTCAGTGTCGCGCTGGCAATGTGGCCGAAGGCGGGACTGAACGCGGCACGATGGACGAAGCCGACAACTCTTCCACTGACGACTTCTGACCTGGCTCTGATTGGCTCGGTCGACTGCAGACCGACCCAGGTCTTGTTCGTGTGCCCGCGCGCCTTCATTCGCATGAGCACTTCTTGGCCCGTGTAGCAACCTTTGGTGTAGCTGATGTAGGCCGATGAAAAGTGCGTGCCCAGTTCAGGCGGCAGCGACTTTTCGGTTGTGTCTGTTCCAAACAGCGGTATCCCGGCTTCCAATGTCGCCAGCTCGAGTGCCTCCATTGAGGCGCTCTCAAGAACGGGCGACGCGCTCCGCGAGAGCTCGTACCCGCCGCTGCCTGTCCGGTCTGAAGGGTGTGCGCCGGTTTGCCGCTCCGCGCCCGGACCTTGGATGCAGACCATCGGGTCATCGAGATTGCTCAAGACCACGTCCTCCAGAATCACTGAGTCCTCTACGCGAGTGCGCAGAACTTCTGGCTGTGCGGTGGCAACAATTAGGCGATCATCGTCCTTCCAGGCGCGGCAAAGGGCTAAGAGCTGCCCAGTTGGCTTGGTCATGCAGAAGTCAAGCCACTGTCTCTCTTCAAGAAGTCGAACGTCGTTTGTTACCTGTCCCTGCAGCCACTCGAGATGGTCTTGTCCCCAGAGGGTGAAGTACGTCATCCCCGGAAGCACCACCCTCGCCTGCGACGTTCGAAGCTCGTGGTAGCCCGGCGGGGTCATACTGTAGTCGAGGGCGTCCCAATCAACCATCCACGCCCATTGTGCCACGCGCCATGAACCCGCTCCTTCCCTTCGTCCTGCTCGGCCTGGGATTCGGGTACGCAGACTTTGAGGTCTCGAAGTTTGAGCGGCTCGCGGCGGCGGAGATCTCGTCGCAGCTTTCAGGCGATGAACGGACAGTGAGAGTCAACGCGGTCTCGAGCGGACTGGCGCTCGCATGGGGCGAACTGGAAAGCGCAGAGATCGACGCGCGGCACTTTTCGCTCACACAGCTTCCCTTCTTCACCGAGCCATGGCGGTCAAAGGCGGGCAAGCTCGGCATGCTGCACATCAAGTTACGAGACTTCAAGCTTCGCGGTCTGTTGATCAACGAGCTTCGCGCGGACATCCCCAACTGCCGGTACGACCTAGGCCTCGCGCGCGGTTTGAAGCAGTTCCGCATCTCTAAGAGCGGCGAGGGCACCGGTTCGGTGAGGGTGGACGAGAAGGCGCTTGCCGATTACATCGTCGAGAAATACGCTGAGGTCAAGTCCGCGACGGTAAGGGTCTACAACGACGTCGTTTGGGTCGAGGGATACGGCGAGTTCCTGATCGTGAACACTAACTTCACGGTCATCGCGAAGCTGACGCCCGTCGACGGCACGAAGCTCGTGCTCACCGACGCAAAGATCTACTTCGACTGGGTGCGGGCCGAGCCAGCTGCGGCCAAAGTGATCCTCGACCTGCTCAACCCAGTCGTCGACCTGTACTCAGGGCTTGGGCTGTACGACGCGATTAGCGTGACCGACGTCAGGCTCCGCGACGGCTACGTTTTAGCCAGCGGAAAGACCCGCGTGCCAGTGAAGCCTGGGGCCCCCGCAAGCCGATAATCCTGATGGATGCTCTGCGCCATCGCCCTGTTCGTCGCTGCGTTCCCTGAGGCCCCCTTGGCCGACCAGGTCGCTCTGGGGCGCTCCATGGCCACCAAGGAGCCTCGGCTGAAGCTGGCCGACCTCTTCCGCTCGCCCGAGCCGCGCTCATCCGTCTCACGCATCTGGGGCGAAGACCGCCAAACGATCGGGCTGTGGTCGAACGGGTACGTGAAGGTGCCGGTCGAACACGTCGTGTGGCTCTCGCCCTCGCTGGTGTCTCGCTGGCTCGGATTCTTGTCTGCTCGCGAGTACTGGGCTGACGGAGAGCTGCAGTCGCGCTGGACTCCGATCGCAAAGGAAGTTGGCGACCGACGTTTGTTCATCGTGCAGCTCACAGCATTTCCTAAGAAGCCGACTTACGAAATCGGCGACTCTGAGCGGACAACTCCGGAAGAGATCGAGAACGTGCGGTTCGTGTACACGTCCGGAGCGAAGTCTGAGCGCATGGAGGCGGTACGGATCGCAAGGTGGCAGTCGCGCGACCGATTCGAGCTCGATGGGTTCCCGTGGTGGCAGCACATCGAGCTAGGCCGCTACTTGACCGGCGAATTTGAGAAGTCTGTGGTCGAACCGCCATTGCCGCTCGGCGATTACTACCGCGCTTGGTACGCGGTGTGGGTCACGGGCGCGAGCGATGCGACGTTCGAGGTTCGCGCGCTCAGCCGGCGCAAAGAGCGGGTCGCAAAGTTTGGGAGATAGAGCCATAAGGGACACCCTCTCCCAGCGGGCAACGGAGTGAACCTTCTTCTGGCGCCTCCCCCAAGGGGGAGGGGGAGCACGCGACAGCCGCTACTTCCAATTGAACTCGACCCGGCGACCTTCGTAGGGACGGTTCGGCTCTCCGTCTTTGACTACGACCCGTCCGCACACCACGGTGTGGACCGGTCTGCCTGTGAGCGCTCTGCCTTCGAACGGGCTCCAGCCGCACTTGCTCTTGAACCACCTTCCTTCGACCGTGAACGCAGCTCGGAGGTCGACGATGGCGAGGTCGGCGTCGTAGCCTTCTGCTACCCGGCCCTTTCTAGCGACGCCGTACAGCTCTGCTGGGCGCTCTGAAGACATCCGCACGATCTTTTCCAAAGTGAGTTTGCTCTGCGAGTGGAAGTCGAGCAGCGCGGGGAGGATCGTCTGCACGCCTGGCATGCCACTCGGCGACTTCGGATACGGCTGTGCCTTCTCATCGAGCGTGTGCGGCGCGTGGTCGCTGCCGAAGACATCGAAGAGGTCTTTGTCCAGCGCGTCCCAGAGGGCAAGCCGGTGCTCTTCGGCGCGCACTGGCGGGTTCATCTGCAGTTTCGTGCCAAGCGACTCATAATCGTCTGAATTGAACGTCAAGTGCTGCGGTGTGACCTCGCAGGTCACGTTCAGCCCTTGCAGTTTCGCCTCGCGAAGGAGCGGAAGCTCGTCGAGAGTCGAAACGTGCAGAATGTGCACTGGCCTGCCTGTCTCTCGGCTGAGCCTGATCATCCGCTCCGTGCAGAGGCGAGCCGCTTCCGCGTCGCGGATGAACGGGTGCTCGCGCACGTGCGGTTCGTCGCTGATAAGTTTCTTTCTTTCTCTCAGTCGCGCCTCGTCCTCGGAGTGGATCGGGCAGGGACGGATTCCGTTCTGAAAGACCTGCCGCAGCAGTTGTTCGTCCTCGACCAGTAGCGTTCCGGTCGAGCTGCCCGCAAAGATCTTGATCCCCGGCGTTCCGGGCAGCATCTCGAGCGACGCGAGCTCGTCGACGTTCGTCTCGGAAGCACCAATGAAGAACGCGTAGTTCGCCCAGGACGTCTGGTTTGCGCGCTCCAGCTTGTCGGCCAGGGCGTCCCGCGTGGTCGTCGGTGGATCGGTGTTCGGCATCTCGAAGTAGGTCGTGACCCCTCCCATGACCGCCGCCAGCGAACCGTGTGCGATGTCCTCCTTGTGCGTCAACCCGGGCTCACGGAAGTGGACTTGGGTGTCGATCATCCCCGGCAGGACGTGAAGCCCGTCCGCATCGATCTGCTCGCGCGCCGACTCGCCGGAAAGGTCACCGACGGACTGGATCGAGGTGCCCACGACCCCGACGTCCGCGCGAACCTGCCCGGACGACGAGACGACGGTTCCTCCACGCACGATAAGGTCGAACACCGATGACATCGCCTCCTAGGATACGCCCAAACCCCGGGAAACCAAGCCGAGCCCCGTGGTGTTGAAGCAATGGTGGGCCGGTATGCTCACTCACGAAGCATGCAGGAACCCGACGTCACGGTCATCGTCCCGGCGCTCAACGAGCACGCCACGATCGCCGAGGTCGTGGATCGTCTGCTCGCCCTCAAGCTGAACTCTCAGGTCGTGGTCGTCGACGACGGGAGCACCGACGACACCGCCGCGATCCTAGCAAGCTATGGCGACCGCATCACGGTCGTGACAAACGACTCGCCCAGCGGAAAGGGGATGGCGGTGCGACGTGGCATCGCGCACGCGCACGGTAAGGTCGTGGTGGTCCAGGACGCGGACCTCGAGTACTCGCCCGAGGAGATCCCGCGGCTCGTTCAGCCGATCCTTGACGGGCTCTACGGCGTCGTGTACGGAACTCGATTCAGCAAGGGCATGCACCCGAGCATGGCGCTCCCGAACAAGCTGGTCAACGTGATGCTGCGCTGGACGGTGCGCATCCTGTACGGGCGAAAGCTGACGGACGAGGCGACCTGCTACAAGGCTTTCCGGCGCGACTTGCTCGACGACATGGAACTGCAGTGCCAGCGGTTCGAGTTCTGCCCCGAAGTGACGGCGAAGGCGATCCGGATGGGCGAGCACATCCACGAAGAGCCGATCTCTTACGAGCCGCGGTCTAAGGAGGCCGGCAAGAAGATCAGGTGGACCGACGCCCCGGAGGCGTTCTGGACGCTGCTCAAGTACCGTTTCTGGCGGCCGCACTAGTTTTTGAGTGCGGAGTGCAGAATGCAGAGTGCCTAGATCAAAGCCTTGACTTGGCGAGTCGCCGGTATCCTGGTGCGCGATGTCGAAGCTGATCCTGATACGCCACGGCCAGTCGCTCTGGAACCTAGAGAACCGGTTCACCGGCTGGGTGGACGTGCCGCTTACCGCGCAAGGGATCGAGGAGGCAAAGGCTGCAGCCAGAAAGATCAAAGGGATCAAGGTCGACGTCGCCTATACGAGCGCGCTCGGCCGCGCACAACAGACGCTGCAAGCGATCATGGACGAGATCGGCCTCGATGTGCCCGTGATCAAAGACCAAGCCTTGAACGAGCGCGACTATGGCGACCTGAGCGGCCTGAACAAGGCGGAGACCGCGGAAAAGTACGGCGCGGAACAAGTGCACACGTGGCGGCGCAGCTACGATGTCGCCCCGCCCGGCGGGGAGTCGCTCAAGGACACGCGCGCAAGGACGCTCCCGTTCTTCGAGAGGTGCATCATGGGCGACATCCGCCAGGGCAAGAGCGTGCTCGTGGTCGCGCACGGCAACAGCAACCGTTCGATCGTGATGGCTATCGAGGACATGACGCCTGAGCAGATACTAAAGACAGAGCTTGGGACTGGCGTGCCCTTCCTTTACGAAGTCTCGCCAGAAGGAAAGGCTGTCTCTAAGGCTGAGCTGTAGTCTTTCTGCGAATCCAGATGATCGGGTCCCCTATTCGGATCTTCTTGATCTTGTCCAGTCCGACAGTGATCCGGCCGAAGACGCAGTATTTGTGGTCGAGGCGCTTGTTGTCCTCGAGGTTGATGAAGAACTGGCTGTCGCCTGTGTCGCTAGCTGGAGCCTCCAGCGCCATCCCGACCGTGCCGGGCTTGTGGCTGACGTCGTTGTCTTCGAACGGGACTGTCTTGCCACTACCGCCGTCGCCGAGGCCCTTGATCTCGCCGTACGAGCCGAGCGGTGCCTTCTGGGCCTCTTCCCTCGTCCAGGTCTTGGAGAGCGGGTCGCCTGCCTGTGCCACCCACTTGTTGACGACGCGGTGGAACAGGATTCCGTTGTAGAACTTGGTGTCGACGAGGTTGAGGAAGTGCGCGACAAGCTTGGGAGCCTTGTCCGGCATCAGCTCGATCTCGAACACACCGCGCTCGAAGACCATCATTTCGACGACGGGGCGTTCCTGTTGTGTGATGGCGAGTACGGCAATAAGGGTCAACATGAATGTCACTTCGTGGCGCCGAACTGCTCTTCCAGGTTTTCGAACCGTTTTTGAAGGGAGTCGGCGACCGCCTCAAAGTCCTCGGTCTCCATCTCCTTTTCGGTTCGCCTCAAGACGGCCATCGCCGTGATGCCCGACGCGACGCCCAGCAAGAACCAAACGAACCTGCTCACGCGGAGATTCTACCCAGCACAAATGAAGGCGCCCGCCCCACAAGGGGCAGGCGCCTTTCGTCGTGTCTACCGTGACGCCTTATGGCTTGAGGTAGAGGAAGCCGGACGCGAATGACGTGCCTCCAGTCGGGCCACCTGTGAACTGGACCGCGAGCAACCGGCTCACGCGCTCGGAGAACACGGTGAACGTGCCCGTTCGAACGCCCTGAGGGATGTTGATCGTTGTCGTCGCTGCGCCGCCACCGAAGTGGGCGAGCACGGGGTTGGCGCTCGTGATGTCGATCGACAGGCCGCCCGGAGGTGCCGGTTGGTCGAGCGTGATCGTACCGATCGCGATTCCACCGCCCTGGATTTTCGGCGGGCTGAACGTGATGCCCGCGACGATCGGTGAGCGGACCGTCAGCGTCGCCTGAACGGACCCTGTTCCCAAGGTCGCCGTAAAGGTGACGACGGTATCGGACGTCACAGCGATCGTTGTGATGTTGAACGATGCGCTGCTCTGGCCCGCGGGGATCGTGACCGTCGACGGGCAGCTTGCGGCTGCGCTGTTGTCCGACAGGTCGACTACGAGTCCGCCGGTCGGGGCAACGGCCGAGATCGTGACGGTGCCTACGGCTCCGTCAGGCCCGGTCACTGCGCTTGGATTGATGATGAAGCTCAGGAACTGAGGAGTCAGCACCGTGAGCACCTTCACGTCCTGGACCGCGGGGCTCGCGATCGCAGTGATGTTGATGAACCTGTCGATCTGGGTCACCGACGTCGTGATCGTGAAGTCCACAGTCGTAAGGCCCGCAGGAACCGTGACTGGGCTCGGCACGCTCGCAAAGGTCGGGTTGCTCGACGTAACTTGGACCGGTAGTCCACCGGTCGGCGCAGGCGCCGACAGTGTGAGTGTGCCAGTCGAGTTCTGAACTCCACCCACGACCGAGGTCGGGTTGAGGGTCAGAGTCATCGACATCGCGCGAACGATGACTGTCTGCGAGACTGAAGAGAATCCCGGCTTGGAAGCCGTGATGACCGTGGTCTCGTCCACTGGCACGACGCTACAGGTGAAGGTGAACACCGGACTGAGCAGGTTGCCTTCAGCGATCGTGACCGTGTTGGTCGACAGGTTGCCGGCCGCAGGGTTCGATGAGGACAGGTCGACGGTGAAGCCGCCGGTTCCCGCCGCCCTGGTCAGCTTGACCTGGCAGGTGAGCACCGTACCGCTGATCACGTCCAACGCAGGAAGGATGATCAGTTCGGCGATGTCGATGTCGTCGATGAAGAGCGTTCCGTTCACGGACGTCGTGCCGTCTGTCGCGCTCATCGTCTCAAACGTGCTGCCTGTGACAGGCGGCGCGGTGACGGTGAAGTTAATGGACGAAGCCTGTGCCGGGACCGTAACGGTCTGTGGCAAGGCGAGACCATTGACTAGCGAGCCAGTGGCACCAGCGACGTGCGCGATGGTCAGGATCCGGTCAGCACCGGTCTTGCCGTCGAGCGTCACAGTACCCACGCTGTTCGAGCCGCCGTTGACCCGCGGCGGATTGAAGCTGAAGCTGATCAGCTTCGCAGGCAGGAGGGTCGCAGGCGCGTTCTTCGTCACTCCGAGGAGCGATCCAGAAACGATGAGGTTCTCGTTGACGGTCACGCCGACGGTCGGCAGGAACGCCGTCACCGTCGTCGCGCCGGTTGGCACGACGATTTCAGCCGGGCTCGGAAGTGTGACCAGGTCCGGTCTGTTGGTCGAGAGCGCCACGACCGTGTCCTGTATCGCTGGTGCAGCGAGCGTCACACGGGCCGTGAGCGGGTTGCCGCCGACGATAGACGCCGGCGAGATCGAGAAGTCGTCCAGCCACGGCTTGATCGTCAGGCGCCGCTCGACAAAGTCGTTGTCGAGGATCGCCCGCACATCGCTCGTGACCTGAGAGGTGACCGGGAAGGTGTAGATCGTCGTTTGGACGGTCAACTGACCTGCCGGGATGAAGAGCTGTTGCGAGGTCGTGCCAGGCGTCGGTGCGAACGAGGTCGCCACCGCATTGCTGACCGTGACTGTCAAGTTGACGCCCCCAGTCGGCGCAGGGTCGCGCAGACTGACTGTCGCCAGCGATGTGGCACCAAGGCCGCCTGGCAACGTCGAAGGGGTAAGCGTGATGCTGTTGACGATCGGAAGCTGTACTCGCAGCTTGATTAAGAACCCGTCGACACCGTCCGTTGCGGACTTGAACGCGTTGGGCGTAATACAAGGGTCAATTCCGAACGGAGTCTTCGTTCTTCCGAACGGAAGCGGCTGTACACAGAATCCTGCCTCTTCGTAGCCAGCCAACCAAGTGGCACCGACTGAGTCCACGAAGACGTCATTGACCCGGTCATCGCTCGCCTCACCGATGTAGTCAGCGAACAAGACGTCAGATCCTGCCGAGTTGAGGAAGATGACAAACCCGTCCGTCGTCGAGAAGCAGTCGGCAGGGTCATCGACGCCGTTGTAGTTTTCGTCACCGTCATCGTAAACGCCATCGAGGGGGTCGACGACCGTGATCGTGCCGGGAACGGTCGGGTTAGGAAAGCCGTTATAGCGCCAACCCACAACGCCTCCAATCGTGACCATGCCACGACCATCGACATCGATGCCCGTCATAGCGATCGTCTCGGTCGTGCGCAGGCCCGTGCTGTAGCGGAGCGCGGTTCCGTCGCTTGCGATCTTCGTCATCGTAAGGCTACCGGCAGGCGTTTCGCTGTAAGCGCCCGCATTTCTCGGGTAGTCGAACGAAGACGTCGCGCCGCCGACGTAGATGCTGCCCTCGAAGTCGAAAGCCGCCGCGTATGCGGTCTCGAAGAGAGAGCCACCGACGAGGCATGCGAACTGCGTGGTCCCGCTCGGATCCATCTTGACGACGAAAATATCGCCGCTACGGATCAATCGGCCTTCAGGATAAACGCCAGCGGTCGTATGGAACGCCGGAGCCGGGGCAGTTGCTGTGTCCTGTGTGCCCGCGAACCCGAACGACCCGATCATGACGACGTTGCCTGCGGCGTCTACGTCGATCTTGCCGATTCCGTCAGTCGCAGTAGATCCGACCTTGCGCTCCCATTGGACAGTTCCAGAAGCGTTGAGCTTGGTCACAAACCCGTCAGCGCCGCCGCCGGGTGCGGCCGGGATGTAAGAGGCGAATGTCAAACCGGTGTTTCTGCCCGACAGGTAAACGTCTCCATTCGGTCCGACGACCATGTCGATCGCTGTCACGCCGTCTCCCGCTGGGCTGTAGTAACGGGAGCTGATCGGTGTGATCCCGCCGAGGTTGTCAACGTTGAACTTCGCGAGGAAGATGTCATTGGCACCTGTAAGTGCAGTGCCACTGCCCGCTGTGCCCGGGAAGTTGGCCGACGTCGTGCGTCCGGCAATCCAGAGGTCGCCCGTGTTGCGGTCCATCGAGATCGCGGTTCCGAACTCGCTTCCTGAGCCACCGAGGTATGCGACGTACGACGTGTCGTACGCGTCGCCGTCCATGCGGATGAGGAACGCATCCAGCGCTCCATTGAGCGTAAAGCCGTACGGCCCGTCCGTTATAGGGAACGTGATCGAACTGGTCTCACCGGTGAGGAACAGGTTGCCCTCGTCGTCCGCGTGCGCACTGAACGGCTGCTCATAGCCAGTGCTGAAAAGGGGAACCGCGTCGCTACCGACATAGGTGCCGTAGACGAGCGGGTCGATGATCAGGGGCAGACGCGGGTCGTATTCTCCGATTTCGAACCCGATTCGGCTTCCACTAACTTGCTTGAACTTGGCGTTCACCACCCGCTGGGAGTTACCGACGGGCTGGTATGCGAACACCTTGTCCTGGGTCACTGGGCCGACGTACGTGTCGATGACGAGCTTGTCGTTCTGGACCGACACGCTGTCAGCGCCGAGCACGTCGAACATGACCTGGGAGGGGTCCTTGCCTGGTTCTACGACAATGTCGTACCGGTTCTGCTTCCCGTCGAAGTAGTTCCGCATGTGGACGCCCGGATAGAGCGACTTGACGTAGGCCTCCTTAAAGGACTGGACGCCTCGCGCATGGCGGTTCTCGCTTCCGACGAAGAAGTCAAACTTCGTCGATGAGGCCGCGTAGCCCCAAGGCTCGCTTGATGCACCTGCGCCGACGAACTTAAAGTTCAGGACGGTGCCTGTGCGCTGGATGCCATTGCTCGAGCTGCCCTCGAAACCGATCGGCTCAGGTCCGCCGCCTTTTGCACGGTGCAGCTTGTAGAAGTCGACCTTGAAGCCCTCACGCGTGACCCAGAAGTTGTATCCGGGCTGCGAGCTGACGAACAGCGCGCGCGAGTCCCACTGACCCTTGTTCTCAAGGAACGTATGGTTGTCGAACCTACGGTTTAGGAGGTCGGAACCCCCAAGTCCGGCTTGTGCGTACGCGACGCCAACCGTCGCGAGCACTCCAGCGATAATAACCAAGCACTTACGAAATAAACGCAAAAAGTTCTTTGTCATCGACCCACTCCAGAACGGCCATAGACGCAATACGCCCCGCGTGCCCAAAGGGCAACAGGGCGGCTAAGCTCGCCAAGGTTACCAGATGGCACGCAAAAAACCACCCCGCGCACCACACTCTGGTTGAACCCGAGTGTAACCCATCCAGGGGACGCCGCGATACGGCATTTTCGTTCAGAGCTTAAAATAGCCACCCAATCTCGCGGCTCGCAGGGGCCCGCAAGCGTGGTCAGGGCCGCTTTTCGAACCGCCACTCAGCAAAGTCGCGGCTTTTCCCCACTTGCTTGAGCACGGACTTCCCGTCCTCTTCGACCACGTCGAACACGAGCTGGGCGTCAAGGTTCTTCAGGGTCTTCTCCACATTGATCGCCCCCGGGGTCTTGATCGCCTCGTCCCTCGACTGCTCGCCCACGTTCTCAATGATGAGCTGGACATGGCCGCCCTCTGACTCGACCTTGCCGCTCATTGCTGGGAACCCGGTCATCTTCCAAGACCTGCCTTCGATCGTCAGCACGTCCCCCAGCGGGCTCGACGTCTTCGGGTCGATCCTTGCCCACTCGCCTTGTGCAGCAGACGTCGCTCCGCAGCCACATCCAGCGAGGGCGGTGGCCACGAGTACGGCAGTCCCCGCCCAAACGAGTACTGCCTGGAACCTAGCCGCAGCCAACGTCCCTCTTGACCATCTCCGGAAGGCCGGCGACCCTTTGAAGGACGAGGTAGTTGAGCCGCGCGGAGCTAACGACCTTGTCGAAGTTAATCTTGTCGATCGTGTCCGTCGGCCTGTGATAGTCCGGATGGAAGCCGGAGAACAGGAATGTGATCGGCACTCCCTTCCGGGCGAAGTTCGCATGGTCGCTGCGCTCATAGACGCCCTCCTCGTCGTACTCGAACTCGAACCCGATGTGCTTGTTCATGTCGAGCGTGATCTGGTGGAGCTCCGTCGAGATGCGCTTGCTGCCGACCAGGTGGATCGTGTGAACGTTGTCGTCCGCCTTGTCGTTGGCGGTCTCCTCGTTCCGACCGACCATGTCCATCTGGAGCAGGCAGTCCATCCGCTCGAGCGGGATGAGTGGGTTCTCGGTGTAGTACCGAGAGCCAATCAGGCCCATCTCTTCGCCGCAGAAGGCCATAAAGACGACCGTCCGCTTCGGCTTGACCGGGTTGCTGGCTAGAGCTTGGGCGACCAAGAGCATCGCTGTCGAGCCTGAGGCATCGTCGTCTGCGCCAGGAAACACGACTCCGCCGCTGATTCCGAGGTGGTCGAGGTGCGCTCCGACGCCGATGTACTGCTCTTTGAGGGTTGGATCAGAACCGGGGAGCATGCCCACAACATTTGGAACCTTGATCTCCTCGGCCTTCACCTTCACAGTGAGCCCGAGCTTTCCCGAGACCTCCTTTGAGGTGACACCCTCCGCGCTCCCCTGGCTGGAGGCGACCAGTGTCGGGTCGACGCCTAAGGAACGCGCCAAGTCCAGCGCGTAGCGGCGCTCGATCTCAACGGACCGCGAACCTCGTCCGCCGCGGTTGCCGCCCTGTGCACCGCGTGAGATGCTGGGAACCGGTCTGGCCGCCTGCTGGACGACGACGAGAACCATAGCCGGGTTCTTCCGGTTGACCGCGCTCCTCGCGTTCTGGTCTAAGTCGTCCGTGTTGACTACGACCGCCTTTCCTGTGAGGTCGAGTCCCTCCGGCAAGGCCGCGCCCTGCTTCATGCTCAAGAACACGACGGCTTCGACCGTAATGGCAGACTCAGACGTACCGCTCACACCGAGGCCCTTACCAATGCGGACCTCTCCCATCGGGCCCGTCAGGACCGTTCCCGCTTCGTCGATCGCCACGCTGTTGAAAGGAACGCCCTGGAAATAGGTGCCGTTGTCGCCTATTGGAAGAAGTCCAAGCTCCTTGAACCTTGCCGCAACGTATTCGGCGGCTTTCTGGAAACCGAGCTGACCCGTTCCCCGCCCGGCACACTCGGGCCCGGCGAGATAGCTGAGGTGGTGCTTTGCCAGGTCGACCGTGATGGCCTCGAAGCCTTTTTCGAACTCCACCGGCGGAGGGATCGCGCCCTTGTACTGGGCTAACAGGGTCGATGAGGCGAAGGCGAGCGCAATCAGCGACGCCGGGCGAAGGAAAGTCCGGGGATCCTTTTGCAAAGTCATTTCTCCAGGTTCGTTCAAACGATACTCCCTTATACTTCTCTGACGCCTTTATCGTTCACCAGTTTTCAAAGGACCTCGCCTGTCATTCTGACGGAGTCAGTGCTCCGGCGATGGAGCGAGTGCGCCAGTCCGACCGCGTCGTCGAGGCGCAGGTCGACCACCGATCCTGACCCTCCGTACCCGGCAGCGGCAGTATTGAAGGCGACCGTGGAAAGTCCGAGGCGCCGCTGTAGGGGACTTTGCTTGACCATCGTGCTCTGGATCTTTTCGACAGGCACGTACATGGTCCGCCGCGAAAAGACCCCGTGCCGTGCCGCCAGAAAGTTCGGCTTGTTGTCGTACCCCGTCGTGCGGTAGTGCACCCAAGCTGTGAAGACCGCCCAGGCTGCCGCGGGGATGAGTGCGTAGAACGCGTCCCACCCGAAGTAGACCGCAGCCATTCCCGTCATCGCCGTATAGACCCACATGCTCACCTGGGCATGGGTGCGTATCGTCCATCGGCTCACTCGCTGCCAGCGCACGGCGTCGATCGGGCGCCCCGGCAGAACCGTCATAACGATGCCAGGGAGCCTGTCCGCCTCCAGAAGTGGGCACACGAGCGACGATCCGCCCATGTCCTCCTTCTGGAAGTGGCCCGCGGTCTCGACGTAGAGCTTGCAGAGGTGTAGCGCGCGCTGGAACAGCGTCTCCGTCGTACGGACAAGCTGTACCCTCGGCAGTGGCACAAAGCTCTCGATCTGATTGATCAGGCCATAGTGCCGTCGGAGCTTCCCGCCCTCGAGAGTGACCTCAAAGTTTCCGTACGAGAAGACCGCCGAGATGATCGATGCGATCCATCCGAACAAAAGGAACACGATGCCGACGACCACAATCGTCACCCACGAGGAGCTTTCGACGTTCGGCATCGCGCCCTTGAAGAATCCTTCGA
>JANWJY010000037.1 GCA_025451715.1 Fimbriimonadaceae bacterium
AACAACCCAAAGGTCATCGAGGCTTATCTCGGCGAGCCCGTATAATGGGCCTGTGAGGACTTCCCTCGCGCTCTTTCTCTGCTTGGTTGTTTTCGGCTGCGGTTCTGGGCCAGAGTTCGAGCTGCCGCCGCCGAGCACGACGCGACTACCGAACGACGGCGACGCTCCCTATTACGACAAGGTGAACGACCTTGGGTTTGCGCTGTTGCGCGAGATCGATACGACCAAGAACGTCGTGTTCTCTCCTGTGAGCGTCGCGCACACCCTCGCGATGCTGATGCACGGCTCGTCGAACAAGGCGCACAACGAGCTGCTACAGCTTATGGGACTGACGGAGAGCAACAAGGACGCGTTCGCCGACAGCCAGCGGGCACTCCTAAACCGCCTGAACGCGATCGATGGGCAGCCGATGAAGACTGGGTCCGCCGTGTTCGCCGTTTGGCCGGTGGTGTTCGACAAAGGGTTTGCCGTGAAGATGGGCAAGTCCTATGATGGTTCGGTGAGGAAGCTCGGTGGAGCGACTATCGAGGGAAAGCGCCTTCTCGACGAGTGGGTCAAGGAACGAACTGACGGAGAGATCGCTGGGCTTGATCTTGTCCTTTCAAAGGAGCAGCAGCTATTAGCCTTGAGTGCAACTCACTTCAGCATGAATTGGGAAACTGCGTTTAGTGAGAGCGAGCGATTCTTTGGTCCGAAGCCGCGAACTGGACATACGGGGTTTATGGATAGTCGCTCCACCCACGGATACTATCGGGATAAGGACTTCACTGCGATCTCAGTGCCATTCGAGAACGGCACGTTCGAGTTTGTCGCAGTGATGGCAGACGAAGGCGTGGAACTCCGAACATTCCTAACCCGTTTCGACATCCGAACATGGCGTCGCATGATGGATGGTATGAAGGAAGAGCTTTACGGTTACAGTATCCCGAAGATTAGTCAATCCTCCGAGACTGATATGGTGCAGGCTTTGAGTGCAGTCGGATTGCCGTCGTTGTTCAGCGATGACTGCAACCTTAGAACCATGGCTATTGAAATGGAGCGCGGACATTCCGTTTCTCGTTTTGTTCAACGTACGCAGATCCGGCTAGGAGTCAGCGGAGTGAACCAGCCAGCACCTGAGCCAATTGGGTTTGCCGGAATGTATCCGCTCGGGCTTCCCTTCGTTGCCGACCGCCCGTTTCTGTTTGCAGTCGTTGAGAAGAACACAGGCGTGATCTGCGTGATGGGAGTGGTGAGCGACCCGACGAAGGGCTGACAGCACCCAGTGCCTTGACAAGTGGCGGGAGCGAGCCAGAGGCTCGCACTGAGGGGCGGGCCGGAGGCCCGCGCTCCGAGGTGCACTGGCAATTAGAACCGGCAGACTCGGAGTGCCGCCTCGGTGACCTTGTCGACCGAGGGCAGCACGAAGAGCTCGAGCGGCTCGACCCAAGGCACTGGCGTGTCCATACGGGTCACGCGCATCGGTGGGGCGTCGAGCAATTCAAAGGCGTCCTGCGAGATGCGCGCAAGGATCTCGCCTGCGAAGCCGCACGTCATCGGCGCCTCGTTCACACAAACGAGACGGTTGGTCTTTCGAAGCGACTCGATGATCGTTTCGCTATCGAGCGGCACGAGGGTCCGCAGATCGATGACTTCCGCGGAAAAGCCTTCCTGCTCGAGGTTGTCGGCGGCCTTCAGGCATTGGTACACGGTCTGGCCGTAGGTGACGAGCGTAACGTCCTCGCCCTCGCGCACGACCTTGGCCTTGCCGAGCGGCACGAGCGCCGCGTCGCCCTCGAGAAGGTCCTCTTCGATCCGCTTGTCGCGATAAAGCTGTTTGATCTCGTAGAAGATCACCGGGTTCTGGTCGCGGATAGCGGACTTGAGCAAACCCTTAGCATCGCTCGGGGTAGAAGGGCACACGACTTTCAATCCTGGTGAGTGCGCGAACCACGCCTCGTTCATCTGGCTGTGGTACAGCGCGCCGCCGCCGTACGCGCCTGCGGGACCACGGATCACCATCGGGATCGCGACCTCTCCGGCGGTGCGGTAGTGGTAGGTCGCGGTCATGTTCACGATCTGGTCGAACGCGCACGAGATAAAGTCGATGAACTGCATCTCGCACACGACGGTCTTGCCGTTGAGCGCGGCTCCGCAGCCGACGCCGACGATCGCGGCCTCGCTGATCGGCATGTCGACCACGCGGTCTTTGCCGAATCGCGCCTGCAGCCCGTCGGTGATGGTGAACGCGCCGCCGAGGATTCCGATGTCCTCGCCCAGGCAGATCATGTCGGGGTTGCGCTCCATCTCTTCGTAGTGCGCCTCTTTGAGCGCAGTCAGGAGGTTTTTCGTAGTGCGTTGGGTCGGTTTCGGTGCGCTCGCCATTAGATGCCCTCCCTGAAGACCCACATACCGCCTTCTTCGGCGGGGGGCCGTTCGGACTTGAGCGCGAACTCGACGCCCTCTGTCATGTAGTCGACCACGACCGGCGGGAAGTCCTGGTCGGTGATCTCCATTGCGCCCTTGCCCTCTGCCGGGTGTTTCTTCGCCTCTTTGGCGGTCAAGACTCCCTTCTCGACGAGATACTGCTTGTAAATGCGGATCGGGTCGCGGCTCCGGCCCGACTTGACCTCTTCCTTGTCGCGGTACTTGGCTGCCCTGTCGTCGTCGTGGTCGCCGTGCCCGTAGGCGCGGTAGGTCTTGCACTCGACGATGCTCGGTCCCTTGCCCGCTCTAGCCCAGTCGACGGCCTCCATGACCTTGTCGTACACGTCGAGCACGTTCTGGCCGTCAGCGATCAGTCCCGGTATGCCGTATCCGTCGGCGCGGCGCGCGAAGTCCACGAGCGGATACTCGAGGATCGCCGGCGTGCCGAAGGCCCAGTGGTTGTTCTCGACGATCGTGATGACAGGGAGCTTGTGGACGGCAGCGAAATTGATGGCCTCGTGGAAGACGCCCTGCGCGGTGGAGCCCTCACCGTTGTAAGTAAGGACGACGCTGTCGCCGCCGTTGAGCCTGTCCGCATACGCGACGCCCGCAGCGACGGGGATCGTGCCCGCGAGCATCGACGTGGAGTGGATGATGTGCTTGGAGCGGCTCCCGATGTGTGACCAGTTGTCCCTTGCGCGACCTGGCGAGTCGACTTTGCCCCAGACCTGCGCGCAGACCTGCTTGATGCTCAGTCCCATGCGGTCTTCGTTTCGCCATCCCGCGCGGAAGTCCTTCATGAAGAACGCGGGCATGTCGCGGTGGATGGGGCTGATCCAGTCGGTCGGCTTGAGCCCGAAGAGCGAACCGACGATGATCGCTTCTTGGTTGTAAGAGGAGTAGAGCGTGCCGGTCAGTCGGCCCTTACGCTTCTCTTTGCTCAGCCTGACGTCAAAGTACCGCGCCAAGAAGAGCTGATTCAGTATCTCTAAATGGTCTTCCTTGGACAGACGCTCGCTTGGTGCCCCTGCCGTGCCGTTCATCGACTCAGTCCTTGTCTTGCTGGTCCTTGAACCAGGTTCCGCTTCCAAATGCTTCTCCAGACCCATAGGTCATCCGTGGACAGGGCCGTAATTGTACCTTGACCGTAGGTTCATTTTCGGTTGAAGGGCCCACGCACTTAAGGCGTCCACGCAAATAAGAACCCCCTGGTCGCCCAGGGGGTTCGTTTGAAGGGGTCGTTGGTCCGGGCTTACTTCATGCTTCGGGCTTTGTTCATCTCGCCATAGACGTGGTCCGGTCCGCCGTAGCCCACGAACTCGTGAACCTGCTTTCCGCTTCCGTCGATGAACTTGACCGTCGGGTAGGCCTTGACGCCGTACTTCTTCGCGTTTGCAACGTCGATCTCAGCGTCGATCTTCACAAGGATGAAGTCCTTGGCTCGCTCGGGGAAGCCCGCGCTCTTGAAGACTTCAGCGTCCATCATCTTGCACGGGCCGCACCATGTGGCGTAGAAGTCGACCATCATGAGCTTGCCTGTTCGCTTGGATGCGCTCAGGGCCTCGTCGAAGTTGTGGAACCACTTGCCGGTCATCATCTCTTCGGCCGAAAGCTCCTTGGCGCCCGCGGGGGCGTTGAAAGCGAACAGCGAAGCGCTGACTCCATCAGTCTCGACACGGCTGGCGGTCAGGACCTTCATGCTGGCCTTGGAGCCGTTCTTCATGTTGATCTCGGCCTGGGAGAGTAGGTTGCTCGTCGCGTCGACGTACAGGGTGAACGTCAGGTCGCCTTGCTTGTCGGCTGCAACGGAGATCTTCTTGAGGTTCTTCGGGCCGCGCTTGACGTTGCCTTCGCTCTTGGCAGAGGCGACATAGTCGAGCGACTTCGCGTCGTAGAACGACCGCCAGAGCGCGACGTTGTCGTCTGCGAACAACTCGAGCAGCTTGTCCTTGGTCTGGTCGGCCTTGTAGAAAGTGTTCTGCTTCTTGTCGAAGTAGGTGATGTTTTTGCCGTTGGCCACGATGATCTGCGTCGGCGTCGACAAGCGGAGCATGTCTGGCTTCTGCATCGTGATCGAGTAGTTTTCAGTCGTGCCTCCGACCGTGCTCACGATGTAGTCGGCGCTGAGTGAATTCGAGCCGTTCATCGCTTGCACGAACGGGGCGAGCGCCGGGGCTTCGAACGTCGCCAGTACGGCGACGGCGGCCACTGCGGTCGTTCCGAGCATGATCTTCTTAAGCATTATTCTGTCTCCATCTAACGGTCAACCCTATAATTGACGTCTAGCCCCCATTCTACACGACTCCCTAGGCGATAGAATCGATTCGATGCGCCCTCTGTCGGCCCTTTTGATCCTGGTTTCCGCCTATCTGGTGCTTTGTGCGGTCTACATCGTCCAGACGCCGTACCGCCAGCCGGGGATTCTAAGGCACCAGGCGGGTCTGAGTGTGCCCGACATCGGGGCCCCGGACGAGCGGCAACACGCGAACTACATCCAGCACCTCATCGACGGCAACGGCTTCCCTGTCCTCAAACCTGGTAGCCCCGACCTGGGAGAGACCTATCAGTCGCACCAGCCGCCGCTGTACTACGTTCTCGCGGCAGGCTGGGCGAAGCTGACCGGCGCCGAGCCGACCTCCGTGGTCACCGGCGGCAGGATCAGGTATTTCAACCTTCTGATTGGGGTTCTGACGCTGCTCGGGGTGTTCCAAGCGGCCCGATGGGGGTTTGGTCGTGAAGACGTTGCCTTGGCCGCTGTCGCCATCGCAGGGCTGATGCCAATGTTCGTCGCCCTGCACGCGGCTGTCGGCAATGACCCGCTGCTGTTCTTGTCGTGCACTTGGACCGTTGCTTTGTGCGCGAAGGGGATCCGATCCGGGTGGGACTGGAAGACGGCCGCGCTGTGCGGGTTGTGCGCGGGCCTTGGTCTGCTAACCAAGACGACCGCGCTCGCGCTTTTGCCCACGATCTTTGTTGCCCTTGCAGCGAGCCATAAGTGGTCGGAGACTAAGCCACGTCTCACATTCTGGGCTCTCGCATTGCTGCTACCCATTCTTGTGAGCCTGCAGTGGATGCTCAGGAACCAGGGCCTCTACGGCGACCCACTGGCGATCAGCGCGTTCAACGAGGCGTTCGCGGGCTCGCCGCCCGCGTCCGCGTTCATCGCGGTCTACGGAGCGCCAGCCTATTGGATTGATTGGGTCGGTTGGTGGACCGCTAGGTCGTTTGTTGGCGTGTTCGGCTACATGGACCTGTACTTTCTCGACGCCGTTGATCCTGTCCCTTCTGCGACCGCCTACCGGCTGATTCTCGCGTTCCTTGCGGTGCCAGCGGTGGCTTGGGCGGTCAGTCTGCGGTCGGGGCTGGACGGCCCCTCGAAGGCTGTGACCTGGACAAACGGCGCACTGCTGGTTGTGGTCGTCGCGCTGTTCGTGAGGTTCAACATGCAGTACTTCCAGGGCCAGGCTCGGTACCTCTATCCGGCTATCGCGCCGATCGCTATCGGCCTAGGGACGGGACTGTGCCACGTTCTCGGACGTCATAAACAGTGGTCGTGGGTGGTCGCGGCGGCGTTCTTGGGCTGTGTCCAGGTCCTCGCTTTGATGACCCTTTCCGAGGGGTTTAGGCCCCGGTAAGGTCACGGGCTGGCATTGAAGCCAGAAACCGGGTTTTTGAACGGTTCTGGCGTCCTACTTGGTCAGTAACATGGCGGTGGGGCCCTGCGTCAATTGAGGTGAGTGTTGTCAGCGGTTCAGGATACGAAGAGAGCGACTGAGTTCGACGAGGACATTGTCCTCGTCGATCGTGTCGTGTCTGGCGACGAATACGCCTTCCAGACTCTGTTCCACCGGTACCACGACAAGGTGTTCGCGATCGCAAAGGGCGTGCTGTTGGACTCCGAAGAGGCTGCGGATGCGGTCCAAGAGATCTTCACGCTCGTTTACCGCAACCTGGGCAAGTTCGATAAGCGGTCCAGGTTCAGCACCTGGCTCTTTAGGGTCGCGGTCAACCGCAGCATCCAACAGGCCCGAATGGGCAAGAACCGCAAGAAGGACGTGCCGCTCGAAGCGGCCGAAGAGGCCGCGGTCGAAGCCGAGGTCCACGAGCCGGCCGATCCTGAGGTCGAGGTCGCGATGGCGCACCTGCACCCTGCAGACCGCGCGCTGCTGACGCTCTTCTACTGGGAAGAACTCACGCTGCACGAGATCGGCGCATCGATTGGGTGCACGGCCAACGCCGCGAAGACGCGCCTCTTCCGAGCGCGGGAGAGGTTTAGGTTCGAGTACGAGAAGGTGGCACACGAATGAGAGTGCCGCGCGAGATCGATGAGCTGATGTGGGTCGTTGCAGAGACAGGCGACCCGGAGACGAACGAGCAGTTCCTCGAGCGCTATCCTGAGTTTGCGGCCGAACTCGACCAGCGCGTTAAAATGGTCTCAAACCTTCGGGGGTCAAGGCCGCGAAAGTCTCCGTCTCAGTTCGTTCCTCGAGAGACCGTGAGACACTTTGGACCGAGCCGACTCGCCGTTGCGGGCGTCGCGGCCCTCGTATTGGGCTCAGTCACTTTTGCAACGTTCGCCACGGTGCAGTTTGTGAACTCGAAGCGCAGCCAGCCACCGTTGATCGACTCGCCGCAGGGGATCATTTTCAACCCGCCCAGCTTCCCAGCGCCTGGAGCGACGGTGAACCCAGAGATTGAGGACTTGGCGGTCAAACCGCTGTCGAGCGGTACGGCTCCCGTCCAGGAGCAGGTTCCGTTCGACCCGTACAAGGGGCTGATCACGATCGAGTCCGAGGACATTCAGCTCAGCGCGGCGATCAAGCAGATCGCATCCAGCGCGGGGCTCGACGCGACGATCGCGCCCGGATTCTTGGACAAGCGGATCAGGATAAGGTTCGTCAACGAGCCCGCGATCGACGTGCTGAACAGGCTCGGCTCGTCCTTCGGGTTTACACCGGTCAAAGAGGGCGTGGTTGACCTGTTGATCATCCCTGCGAAGCAGACTGGCGGAGGCGCCGTCATCGAAGCGCCAGGGACCGTCGGTACCGCCATCGGACCCGGCTCAACAGGCACAGGGCCGAAGATCGATCCGAAGAAAGAGACAAGCGGCGGTTCGTAGGTTTTGGTGGCCGGGCCGAACTAGCGGATATACTTTTCCCGTCTGCATTCCGGTGAACCTGATGAATCGTCAAAGGAAGGGGGCGTTTACCCTCATCGAACTTCTCGTTGTCATTGCTATCATTGCCATCCTGGCGGCGATACTTTTCCCCGTTTTCGCTCGAACCAAAGAGTCCGCCAAAAAGACCGTCTCTATTTCCCAAATGCGGCAGCTCGCCGCTGCGGTGATGATGTATGGCGGGGACTATGACGACTACTTCCCGCCTGCGAGCATGCGCACGACCGACCCTTTAGTCGATCCGGTCGTCTGGCCCGCGCTGACCGACCCTTACATCAAGAACAAGGACATCCTGGTCGCTGCGGGAAGCGACGGGACGCCGTCGTACACGTGGGCTACGCGCCGAACGCAAAGTGTCGGATATAGCGATGCCACGGGCTACGACCCGAACAGCACGGCCGTGCCGGGCGCAGCACCTCCCGGAACTGAGGGCTTTACTTCGGTGACGAACTTCAGCATCCTTGAGGAGACGGCGAGGACCGGACTGTTCGCGGTGACACCGAACGGTCCGAAGGGCGATACCACGAGCAAGCACCGCGGCTACGTGTTCAACCCTTACAATGGTCTGAACTCGCCGGACGGCGACTACTACAAGGGCCTGCCGATGATCAGCGACCGAGACCTCGTCTCGGAAGCCGGCGATCCTCGGTATCCGAACTCGCCAAGCCTCGCCCCTGGGGCACTCAAGCCGATCTACTGCCGTTATTTCAAGGGCAACGACAACACCGGCACCACCCCTGTGATCTTTGCCGACGGACACACGAAGTCGTACTCGTCCAACTCGCTGAACGTGTTCGGCGCGGTCATCTGGCGCTTCCGATAACACGCCATTTGGGCCTTGATCGTGGCTATACTGTAGCCCAGCGTTCCGGCTGGCCTACGGTGTAGCCATGAGTAACTTCGACCGGTCATCGAACATTCGGGAGGAGCGTGCGCAGCGCGCGTTCGTTTCCTTGATCCCGGGGGGGCTTGGACTCATCTTTGCGATCGTCCTGTTCAACTATGCCTCCGACTGGACTGCTGGGCTGCGCTGGGTCGTGCTCCTATTCAGCGTCGCGGCGATCGGCTACGGCATCTTTCAGATCTTGGAGATGCGCAAGGTCACGAGCTTCGAGGTCGTGTGCCCGTTCTGCCAGGGCAAGAACATCTTCACTGACCAGCCGATGAGCGACGTGCGGTGCGACCATTGCAACCGCGAGGTCCCCATCGTGAACGGAAAGCAGTTGCGCGTGTTCCAGGTGCGGTGCGGCTATTGCAACGCGCTCAATTGGTACAGCGAGAAAAGCACTGGTCTCATCTGCGAAGAGTGCGACCGTGAGATTCCAATTGCGAACGACGGCGAGGCGAAGGCTTCACCCGCGATCCACGCTTACACTCGGCACGACGACGACACGCCGTACAACCTGATGCTTCTCGACCCAGGGCTCAAGCGCGAGGAGATGATCCCTGTGCTACAAAAGATGCTCGCGCTCAACCGCAACCAGGTGAAGGACATCATGGACGATGTGCCGGTGATCCTGCTCCAGGGCGTTCCAAAGAAAAAGGCAGAGCTCATGGCGGCCCAGATCCAGGCTCACGGCGGTCGCGCAGACTCGGCTCCGACCCCCTGAAGACGGGCCCAGAACTGGGCACCTCGTCAGGCTCCCTGAGGTATCTTAGCTGGGAACTTGCCAGGGTGCCGAGGCGGCCGGGGTTCAGTTTTCATATGTCACAAGCACGGACGTTTCTTGACACCGCGTCCCGGTTTCCGGGACGCGTATTCATGGTAGTTGCGCTCACTTTGGCCACTGTCCTCTTGCCATCGCTCTCCCTCGCGGCGGGCGGCGAGAACGTGAGCCTGAGGTTCACCGCGAGCGACACGATCTACCTGTACGTTTCGCTGGCCATCGGCCTGCTCTCGATCGTTGTCGGGTTCGGAATCCGAGGCAAGGTCTTAGCGCAGTCCAAGGGCAGCGAGAAGATGCAGGAGGTCGGTGGCGCGATCAAGGCTGGCGCACTGGCATACCTGAAGCAGCAAGTCACGACAATGGCCTACTTTGTCGTGCTTCTGGCCGTCGGGCTGTTCCTGATGTACCGCAGCGAGTACGGCAACATAACTGCTGTCTACGTCGCGCTAAGCTTTGTCGGCGGAGTCGCGGCGTCTTACATCGCCGGTTACGTCGGCATGCTCATGGCCGTCGAGAGCAACATGCGCACAGCGCACGCTGCGCTCACAAGCTACAAGACCTCGCTCGAGACGGCGTTCAAGTCCGGCGCCGTCGCAGGGCTTGTGACGGTCGGCATGGGCCTGATCGGTGCGACGCTGATCTTCCTGTTGGCTAAGGGCGACGCGATGAAGCTGCTGATCGGGTTCGGCTTCGGCGGTTCGCTCGCCGCGCTGTTCATGCGTGTCGGTGGTGGCATCTTCACGAAGGCGGCGGACGTTGGTGCGGACCTTGTCGGCAAGGTCGAGGCGGGCATCCCTGAGGACGACCCTCGCAACCCAGCCGTGATCGCCGACAACGGCGGCGACAACGTCGGCGACTGCGCCGGTATGGCCGCAGACATTTTCGAGTCTTACGAAGTGACGCTCGTCGCTGCGATCGTGCTTGGCGCGGCAACTGCTGCACTGTTCGACCAGTCGACGTGGATGAAGCTCATCCTGTTTGCACTGATGGCGCGCGGCGTTGGCATCATCGCCTCGATCCTTGGCATCTTTATGGTCAAGGGCAGCGACAACGTCGACGCGGATCCGCTCATGGCGATCCGAAAGGGGTTCTACGCCTCTGCCGCGATGGCGACTCTGTTCAGCCTCGGGCTCGCCTACTTTATGATGGGCGGGACGGGCACGGCCAAGATCAACACCAACGATTTCACGACTCAGGACGACGTCCGTAGAGGGCAGATCGAATCGATCAAGGCAGCCGTGACTTCGGTCGCGAAGGCGGAAGGACTTGAGGAGTGGCAGGTCACGGACGTGCAGGTGAAGGAGGAGCTCGACGTCGAGAAGCTCGGCCTCAACCCGCAGACTGTGGACCAGGACATTCCGCAAGCGCGCACGACGGTGCTGCCCCCGCTCGCCGACGATGCGGAGATGAAGGGCTTTAGCAAGCTCGACTTTAAGGACACAGAGAACCCGGTGCTCGGCTATGCGACCGTCAAGCCGCCGGATGCGACCGCAGCGACCACGCGGTACGAGTTCATCCCGCTCAAGGACCGCTATCAGGACACGAAGTGGGCGGTCTACAAAGTCCACTTCAAGCAGTACACGACACCCGCGCCCGTACCAGGGCAGGAAGACGCGACCCCTCCTCAGCCGACGCTGACCGAAGAGCTCGATCTGTTCTTCGGGCCGATCGAGACGACGGACAAGTCAAAGATCGCTTCGCTCGCACAGCCGGGGGCCCTCGAGGTGGAGGTCACTGGCGAATACCCGGTCGAGCTCTACGCCAACAGCGAAGGAAAGCTCGCACTTGCGATGCCCAGCGACGATGACGTGAACCTCGCCCGCCTGCTGGGTGGCGACCAGGTGCAAGCGATGCCGCTCTACTACTTCAGGATGGAGCCGGCCAAGGTCCAGGAAGCGTTCGACGCGCGAACGACGAAGATGGACGCACCGGTGCCGACGCCCGAGGTCGCAAGTGTCGCGACTTTCACGCAGAAGGAAGCTGAGTGGTGGAAGTTCTTCCTGTGCATCTTCTTCGGCATCTTCATGGCGATTGTGTTCGAGTATCTGACCGACTATTACGTCAGCCTCCACAAGAAGCCGGTGCGCGAGGTCGCGGAAGTCGCGACGGCTGGTCCTGCACCGATGATCATCACAGGCTTTGCGCTCGGCTTGGAGTCGTCTGTGTTCAGCGTGTTCGCGATCGTGATTTCGCTGATCACGCCGATGCTGATCTTCAACCCGGCCGAGTACGGCGGGTACCTGCTGAGCTTCTACGGGATCGCTCTCGTAGGTCTCGGCCTGCTGACGACGACGGGTTTCATCCTCGCGATGGACACGTTCGGCCCAATCAGCGACAACGCGCAGGGCGTGTTCGAAATGTCTGGCGCGGGCCACGACAACAAGGAGGCGAGCAAGGCCGTGCAGCGGCTCGACGCCGCTGGCAACACGACCAAGGCCCTCACCAAGGGCTTCGCGATCGCCACTGCGGTCGTCGCTGCGGTCGCGCTGTTCCACGCCTACGTCGAAGCTGGGCACCTCACCGTCGTCGGCATGCGCCTAGAGATCCCCGAGATCTTCCTCGGTCTGTTGATCGGCGGCGCGGCGCCGTTCCTGTTCTCTGCGTTCGCGATCAATGCGGTCGGCCGCGCGGCGTTCCAACTCATCAACGAGGTGCGAAGGCAGTTCAAGGCCGATCCGGGCATCATGGCCGGAACGAGCAAGCCGGACTACGCTCGCTGCGTCGGTATCTCGACTGCCGCTGCGCAAAAGGAGCTGCTCGGACCTGGAATCCTGGCGATCGCCTTCCCGGTGCTCGTGGCGTTCGGGTTCGCGATCGGCAAGCCGACGACGACGATCAACGGCGTCGAGTACAACCTCGTGGGCGCGCAGGCGCTCGGCGGGTTCCTCGCCGGTGCGATCCTTTCTGGCCAGCTCATGGCCGTGCTGCTCGCCAACTCGGGCGGCATATGGGACAAAGCCAAGAAGCTGATCGAAGACGGCCTGCACGGCGGTAAGGGTACGGAGGCGCACAAGGCTGGAGTCGTTTGCGACACGGTCGGCGACCCGTTCAAGGACACGGCCGGCCCTGCTCTCAACCCGCTGATCAAGGTCATGAACCTGGTCGCTCTGTTGCTTGCTCCGGTGGTCATCAAGCCTTGGAGCACTGGGGTACTGGTCACGATCACGGTGGTCGCGATCTTGGCGCTCGCCGGTGCGATCTGGTGGTCCAAGCGCAGCAGCATGGGCGCAGAGCTCAAGAGCGCGAGCGCTGGAGACTAGCAACTCGACCGGGATGTCGTGCTCTCGGGGCCGGAGGCTATCGCTTCCGGCCCTTTTTCCATGTCCGTTCGGATAGAATCAAGGAATGGCGACGCAGGAAGATATTCGGAACCGAAAACGGATCCGGTCGGAGTTTGTGAAGCGCTCCCTCGACATTACAGGAATGGATCTTCAGGTTCTTCACGGCGTCGCGTACATCCGCGGAATCATCAAGCCGATCAAAGGTGCATCGGGCAACGTCAGGACTGAGGTCGAACTGATTTCCCGGTTGATCCGACAGCAGAACCTGGTCAAGGACGTCGTCATCGACGCTCAACTCCGGGACTGATCAGGTTTCCTATTTCTCCCACGAGATAGAAGCTCCCGGTCACGAGGATCGTGTCCCCTTCATTCGTCTCCTGAATACAAGCCTCAAGCGCCTCGCGCGAACTTTGGAACGCGACGGCACTGCGCAAGGCGTGGCCAGCCTTTTCGATGACTTCTCCCGGGTCCATCGCACGGTGGAAGTCGATCTTTGCGACGTAGGCCCTCGCGATCACAGGCTCGAGCGCGTCGAAGAACGGTTTGACCTCGTGGCCCTCGATCCTACCTGTGATCAGTTGGAGCGGCCGGTCGTAACCTTCTGAGCACAGCGTTTCGACCAGGTGCTCCGCGGCCTGCGGATTGTGCGCGCCGTCGAGGACGAGCGTGCGGCCCAGATAATGGATGATTTGAAAGCGGCCGGGGAGCGACGCCTTGCCCGCACCGGTCGCGAGCTTTGACTTGTCCTTGATCGCGTTCGCCGCTTCCATTGCGGCGATGGCGATCGCGAGGTTGTGCCCTTGCATAACGCCTTTGATGCCTGGTGTCAACTCCCTGTACTGGTTCGAGGGCGTGTGGACGGTACCGTGCTCCCACCGCACGTCGCGACCATAGAGCCACACAGGTGAGTTGTTCTCTTGCGCGACCTGCTCGATCACTTTCCTTGCATCACTGTGCATCTCTCCGACAATAACGGGACGACCGGGCTTTATGATCCCTGCCTTTTCGCGCGCTATCAGCGCAAGAGTGTCGCCGAGGATCGCAGTGTGGTCGAGGCCGATGCTCGCGATCACCGAGCACGCGGGATCGACGACGTTCGTGGCGTCGAGCCGCCCGCCGAGCCCGACCTCGAGGGCGACCCAGTCCGCCTTCTTCTCGGCCCAGAAGAGGAACCCGAGCGCGGTCTTCATTTCAAACTCCGTCGGGCCGCCGAAGTCTGTGTCTTCGAGGGTCTCTCCGACCACTAGGAGCACATCTGTCAGGCGTGCGAAGTCCTTCTTAGGAATCAAGTCTCGGCCGAGCTGAACGCGCTCGCGCACGTCGTACACGAACGGCGAGTACGTCGCTCCCACGACAAAGCCCTGTTCGTGGAGCATGCTCTGCAGGTACGCGCACACGCTCCCCTTTCCGTTCGTGCCCGCGACG
Source organism: Fimbriimonadaceae bacterium (assembly GCA_025451715.1). GTDB lineage: Bacteria > Armatimonadota > Fimbriimonadia > Fimbriimonadales > Fimbriimonadaceae > JADFMN01. The sequence continues at coordinate 13,956 of JANWJY010000037.1, forward strand.
TGGAAGTACTGGGGGCCGCCAGGCGCACCCAACTTGTCGTCAAGGCCGAGCCGGTGCAAGAACTCTTGCATGCGGTCAAGCCCCAGCCGCCAACCGCGCGACTGGTATGCGCCGAGCCGCGCGACCGCCTCCTCAAACGAGAGCTGTGACAAGTCCGGACTCTTTGATGCGGCGCGCCGCCTCCGCGTATCGCTCGCCCGCCTTGTCCCCGAGCAGCGTCAGCGACATGCGGACGTAGCCCTCGCCCTCGCTGCCCGCGCCGATTCCTGGAACGCACACGATGCCGGTCTTTTCGATCAGGGCCGCGCAGAACTCGGAGCTCGTCATGTCCGGCCGTGGCACCTTCGCCCATACAAACAACGTAGCCTTCGGCTTTGGCACGTCCCATCCGATTTCGCGCAGCCCGTCACAGAGATAGTCGCGGCGCTTTTGGTAGATCTCCATCGTCGAAGAGTTGTCGACGGTGCGCAGCGCGACCGCGCCCGCCTCCGCTATCGCCGGGAACTGTTTGCTGTCGATGTTGCTCTTCAGCCGTTGGAGGTTTGCGACCGCGTCGGGGTTTCCGATCGCGAACCCGAGCCGCCAGCCGGTCATGTTGAACATCTTGCTGAGCGAGTGGAACTCGATCGCGACGTCCTTCCCTCCTTCGACCTGTAGCGCCGTGGGGTGCTTGAAGCCGTCGTAGGTGACGGTCGCGTACGCCATGTCGTTGACGAGCAGGATGTCGTGGTCGCGGCAGAACTTCACCGCGTCCCGATAGAACTCGATTGTCGCGACGCCGGCCGTCGGGTTGTGCGGGTAGCACACGTAGAACAGCTTTGCGCGTCGGGCGACGTCGCGCGGGATGTCTTGCAGGATCGGCAGGTACCCGTTCTCCTCGCGCAGCGGCGTTTCGTACACCTCCCCTCCGGCCATCAGCGTGTTGACCCGATAGACCGTGTAGCCAGGGTTAGGGACGATGCTCACGTCTCCCTGGTCGATGTACGCCCATGCGAGGTGGCTCAAGCCCTCTTTCGACCCGATAACCTGGCAGATGTCGAAAGCCGGATCGGTCTTCACTCCGAACGTCTTGCTGTACCACTCGCTCGCGGCCTCGAGGAACGGCACCCAGCCGCGCGCGCTCTCGTCGTAGCGGTGGGTCTTCGGCTCGTTGGCGGACTTACAGAGCGCGTCGATGATCGGCTGCGGGGTCGGGATGTCGGGGTCGCCGATCCCGAGGTCGATGACGTCGATGCCTCGCGCGATTGCCTCGCGCTTCGCCCGTGCGACCTCGGCGAAAAGGTAGGGCGGAACCACGTCGAACCTCTTGCAGGGTGCTGGCATACGCCCGCGATTGTACCGACGGCGCTACTTTTGGGCGGGCCGTTCGCGCCCTTCGCGCGGCAGACCCCCTGGTATCCTGTCCCCGCGTCGAGGCGTAGCTCAGCTTGGTAGAGCACCTGCTTTGGGAGCAGGGGGTCGCAGGTTCGAATCCTGTCGCCTCGACCACTTTTTTGTGACCCGATCAATTGCCATTGGCGTCTATCCCAGTAATCATGTTCGGCAAAGCTGTCTTTCAGTGGCCGCTGGCAGTGTCCGCGGGCCTCGTCGTTTTCGCCATTGGATGCCAAAGGACCGAAGAGGGCGTGGGCCAGACATTCGAGCCGCAGACGCAGCAGCTCGCGTCGCTCCAACAACAGAGACAGGCGCCAGTAACGAAGCTTCCTGACCCCCCTGCCAAGAAGTTCGTCG
>JANWJY010000038.1 GCA_025451715.1 Fimbriimonadaceae bacterium
GCTCGACGTCCTTCCAGTTCCAAATGTCGAGGCTGACCTTCTCGTCGTCAGGGACGACGGGCGGGTCTTTCAGCGGCGGCTTGACGACGGTGGTGAACAGGAGTCGGTCGGCGGCCTTGTTCCACCTTATGGATGAAGTCGGCGGAACGTACCAACTGATCGGGACCCCTTCGTCGCCTTCGTACGCGGCCCTCTTCGCGGTTCCACCGCTCGTCTCGGCACAATAGACCGAGAACGACGGCTTCTCGGCCTCGTAGTTGTCCTTGTCGGTGAGGATCGCGATGCGCCTGCCGTCCTCGCTCAGGGCGATCCGCGTGTACTGCGCGAGGCCCTCCATGATCGGTCGCTCCTTCTTGGCGGCGAAGTCGTAAACGAACACCCCGTGCCCAGTGACCGGCTTGGGAGTGCGGACGAAGTAGAGTTTGGTGCCGAACTCGTCCCAGGCGTAGGTGCCGGTGTTCTCGAACTTGACCTCCTCGCCGGTGGCGAGGTTTCGGGCGATGTAGGTGGCGCCGTCGCCGTGGCCCTTCTTCTTCTTGGGCTCCTCTTGCTTCGGCGGCTCGCCCTCCTTGGGCTTCTCTTCGGGCTTGGCGGGCTCAGGCTTGGGCGGTTCGGGCGGATAGACGATCCAGCCTGACCCCTTGCGGGCGAGGTTGTAAGAGGCCACCTTCTCGATCACGGTGGTCTCGCCGGTCGCGAGGTTGAGGATGAACAGGTTGTTCTTGGGCCGGTCCTCGGGCTTAACCTTGTCGCGCGTCGCCTTAAGAGTGTCCTCGCGCTTGGGGATGATCGTTGCGACGACGAACTTTGAGTCGTCGGTGAACCGCACGCTTGTGCCCCGGTCGAACTTGTACACCTTGGAGCCGTCAGTCGCCTTCACCTCGAAAACGTTGTCGCCCTCTTGCGGAGCGATCGTGAACGCGAGCCACTTGCCGTCGTTGGAGAGGTTGATCCCCGAGATCGCCTTCCACGTGTCGTAGTCGGCGTGGGTGAGCGTTTTCTTCTGCGCTGTCGCGACGGCGACGGAGAGGCACGCGACGGTCGCGAGCGCAAGTCCAAGGGCGATGGGGCGTTTCATGGCGTGTTCCGATTCGATAGGTCGGGTGTTGCGCGATCTTACCTATCGCACAGCGGCCCGCGGGCGTCTGAACTCTTGTACAATGGGCTGCATCCGAGACCTCGGAACCGACCTCATCAAACGCGCTTCCGGCCTTGCCTTTGCCGGCGGTCTGGTGTGGTTCGCCGCGACCGCCTCTCCCGGCGCGCCGCAGGATCCGAACGATGCGAAGCTCCAAAGCGAGTTCACGTCCGTGGTCAAGCCGCTCTTGACCAAGTACTGCGCGTCGTGCCACGGTGGTTCCGCGCCGACAGGGGGTTTCAACCTTGCTGGGGTTTCTGCGCTGGCACAGGTCCGGGCGGAGCCGGCGCGTTGGAAGCGTCTGCGGGAGTATGTAGCGACCGCGCACATGCCGCCTCCGGCGTCGCTTCAGCCGAGCAGCGCGGAGCGAAAAAAGATAACCGAGTGGGTGGACGCGCTGCTGGGAGGTCGAAAATCGGGCGACCCAGGGCGCGTGACGATCCGCAGGCTCAACCGCAGCGAGTACAACAACACGGTCCGCGACCTGCTGTACCTGGACGCCGCGCCAGCCGAGGACTTTCCTAGCGACGACGTCGGCTACGGTTTCGACAACATCGGCGACGTGCTCTCCGTCTCGCCACTCTTAATGGAGAAGTACATCCAGGCGGCAGAACGGCTGGCGGCGGCGGCGATTGTGATACCTCTCAACCGGACGGTCAAGTTCGAGGCAGCGGAGTTCGGCGAGATCGATGGTTCCTCGCTAGTGGACGGCGGCGACCGCAACTTCTTTACGAACGGTTTCATGGGCGCGCCCCACGAGTTCCCCGCCGACGGCGACTACGTGGTCCGCGCGATGGCGTTCGGACAGCAGGCGGGACCGGAGGTCTGCAAGATGGCGTTCCGCGTGGACGGCAGGCAGGTGCAGGTGGTGGACGTGGCAGCGGTGCGCGCCGCGCCAGGGACATACCAGGTGCCGCTCAAGCTCAAAAAGGGGCCACACCGGGTCGAAGTCGGATTCATCAACGACTACTACAACCCGCAGGCAGCGGATCCGACCCAGCGGGACAGGAACCTTGTTATTCAGTACTACGAGATCGCCGGCCCGATCGGGACCGAAAGGGCTTTGCCCGATTCGCATACCGGACTGATCACGGCCTACCCGGGGACATTGGAACATACTGCGGCGGCGCGAAAGGTGATCGGCGACTTCGCGCGGCGAGCGTTCCGCCGGCCGGTGACGCAGCAGGAGCTCGACAAGCTCGTCGCGATCTACCAAATGGTCAGGGGGAAGGGAGACCCGTATGAGCGCGGAATCCAGGTCGCGGTGACCGCGGTGCTCGCGTCCCCGAGCTTCGTGTTCCGCACTGAGCTGGACGCGAAGCCGTCCTCCAGTGGCACGGAGCTGATCGGGGAGTACGCGATGGCCTCGCGGCTGAGCTACTTCCTGTGGTCATCGATGCCCGATGAAGAGCTCTTCGCCCTTGCGGCGGACGGGCGGCTGAGCGATCCGAAGGTGCTGGAGGCGCAGGTCGATCGGATGCTGAAGAGCCCGAAGGCCAAGGCTCTTGCCGACGACTTCGCTGCGCAGTGGCTGAACCTACGCTTGCTCGAAACGATGACCCCGGACTCCAAGGTCTTCGCCGGGTGGACCGACCAGATCAGGCAGGACATGGTCACGGAGACCAAGACGTACTTCCTGGACGTGGTCGCAAACGACCGCAGCATCGTAAGCTTCCTCGACTCGGACTACACGTTCGTGAACGAGCGGCTGGCGAGGCACTACGGCCTGAGCGCGGTGACCGGGGACCAGTTTCGGCGCGTGCAGCTCACCGACGGCAAGAGGGGCGGGCTGGTGACTCAGGGGAGCGCGCTGACCGTCACCAGCAACCCGAACCGGACTTCGCCGGTCAAGCGCGGCAAGTGGATCCTCGACAACATCCTGGGTGGCACGCCGCCTCCACCGCCGCCCGACGTGGGTGTGATCGAGGACAGCGCCAAGGCGATGGAGACGGCCTCGTTGCGCGAGCGGATGGTGCAGCACCGGCGCGACCCCGCTTGTGCTGGATGCCACGCCCAAATGGACCCGCTCGGTTTCGCGCTCGAGAACTTCGACGGAGTGGGCAAGTGGCGGGAGAAGGACGGCAAGTGGGACATCGACGACTCGGGCGTGCTGCCAGACGGCACGAAGTTCTCGGGTGCGGACGGGCTGAGAAAGCTCCTGCTCAAGCGCAAAGACGACTTCACCGAGGTGCTGTCCAGTAAACTCCTGACCTACGCGCTAGGCCGCGGGCTCGAGGTCGCCGACCGGCCGACGGTGCAACGAATCGGAGAGCGCGCCGTCAAGAACGGGTACAGGTTCTCCGAGCTCATCAAGGGCGTGGTGGTGAGCGACGCGTTTAGGAAGAGGCTGGCAGAGAAATGAGCACGATCTCGCGAAGGTCGCTTTTGAAGGGCATCGGAACGGCGGTGGCGCTGCCGATGCTCGAGTCGATGCTGCCTCTGACCGCGCTCGCCCAGAGCGTCGCGCGGCCCAACCGAATGGCGTTCCTGTTCGTGCCTAACGGCGTGAACATGGACGCGTGGCGCCCGACCACAGTCGGCACCGGATTCGAGCTTCCGGAGACGTTGCAGCCCCTAGCTAAAGTGAAAGATTCCGTCAGCGTGCTGACCGGGTTGTCGCAAAGGAACGCATTCGCGCTCGGCGACGGGCCGGGTGACCACGCGCGCTCGACGGCGGTGTGGCTGACGGGGGTCCACCCTCTCAAGACCGAGGGCGCAGACATCCGGGTCGGGATCTCGGTCGACCAGGTTGCAGCGCAGGCGATTGGCGACAAGACGAAGTTCGCCTCGCTGGAGATCGGCTGCGAGAAGGGCGCGATGGCGGGCAACTGCGACTCGGGCTACTCGTGCGCTTATTCGAGCTCGATCTCGTGGCGCGGGGCGAGCACGCCGAACAGCAAGGAGGTCAGTCCGCGGGCAGTCTTTGAACGGCTCTTTGGTAATGGAAAGGACTTCGAAGAGACCGAGAGCAAGGCCAAGCGCGACATGTACCAGAAGAGCGTTCTGGACTTTGTGCTGGAGGACGCCGCGCGGCTGAAGTCGCAGCTCGGCACCCGCGACCAGCAGAAGCTCGAGGAGTACCTTTCGAGCGTGCGAGACATCGAAAAGCGGCTCTCGGCGTTCGAGGGCCGACAAAACCAGGAGGTCTTAGCGGGTGTGGCTATCCCGGCGAAGGGGATTCCGCGCGACCGTGGCGAGCACATCCGGCTGCTGAGCGACATGATGGTGCTGGCGTTTCAGACCGACATGACGCGGATCTGCACGTTCATGTTCGCCAACGACGGCAGCAACCGCGCCTACCCTGAGATCCAGATCGCCGAAGGGCACCACGACATCTCGCACCACGGCAAGGAGGAGTACAAGCTGAACAAGAAGAAGCGCATCGACGCTTTCCACGTCCAGCAGCTCGCGTACCTGCTCGAGAAGATGCAGTCGATCAAGGAGGTCGAGGGGACGCTGCTCGACAACTCCATGCTCGTCTTCGGGGCGGGAATCAGCGACGGCGACCGCCACAACCACGACGACCTCCCGATCCTGCTCTGCGGCGGTGGCGGCGGGCGTCTGCCCGCGGCTGCGCACCACAAGTTTGCGAACAACACGCCCATGAACAACCTGTTCGTGACGATGCTGGACAAGGTGGGGGTTGACGTCGAGAAGCTGGGCGACAGCAACGGGGAACTCAAAGAGCTGCTGTAGGTCCCCCGACCATGTAAACTCCGGCCCGAGGCTAGAAGGCATGAAGACCAGAGTTTTTGGGTTGTTGTCGCTGTCGGTTTTGTTGGTCGGGTGCGCGGGCACTGAGACGACCGAGGAGATCGCGGGAGGTTCGACGTCGGGCGCACCGAAGGTGCAGGCAGCGACGCTCGACCTCGAGAAGCCGACCAACGGCCCAGTGACGGTCAAGGTCTTCAAAGGCGGCTATGGCGACGACTTCTTCATCGAAGCTGGACAGGAGTACGCCAAGGAGCACGGGGTCGAGGTCAACACCGAGGGCGACCCGCGGATGTGGGACCGCCTTCGTCCCGACTTCGTCGCGGGCAACCCGCCGGACGTCTCTTGGCCGGGATGGGGGATGGACTACTGGGGCCTCGTGTACGACGGTCAGGTCGAGCAGATGGACGCCTATCTTGCGATGCCATCGTACGGCCAGACAGCAGGAACGTGGCTCGACACGTTCGACGCGGACCTCCTCAAGCTCGGGCAGTACGACGGTAAGCAGTACCTCCTTCCGTTCCACGTGAACATCAACGGCTGGTGGTACAACAAGACGGTCTTCGACAAGCACGGCTGGAAGCCGCCGGTCACATTCGACGACCTGCTCGCGCTCGGGCCGAAGATGAAGGCAGCGGGCGTCGCACCTCTCACATTCCAGGGCAAGTACCCGTACTATATGCTCTACGCGTTCATCTACCCGTGGGCGATCAGCTCGGGCGGGCTGTCGGCGTGGAACGACTGTCAGAGCCTCGTGCCGGGCGCTTGGCAGTCAGAGCACATGCTGCGCGCGGCGAAGTCGGTCGAGCAGCTGCGCGACGCGGGGTTCTTCATGGGCGGGTCGAACTCCCTGAGCCACATCCAGTCTGAGACAGAGTTCCTCAAGGGCAAGGCCGGCATGATCCCGTGCGGCACGTGGCTGTACGCCGAAATGGAGAACGCGTGGCCCCCGGGAGTGGTCGCAGAGTTCATGCTCCCGCCAGTGTATGCCAACGGCAAGGGCGACAAGACGACTGTGATGGTGGCGATCGAGCCGTTCATCGTGCCTTCGAAGGGCAAGAACAAGGACCACGGCATCAACTACTTCCGCTACATCACTTCGAAGGAAAAGGCGCTGCAGTTTGTCGAGGAGAAGGGCACGCTGATGGCGATCAAGGGCCTCGAGGGCGCGATCTATCCACCGCACCTCAAGCGACCAGCCGAGATCTTCGACCAGGCCAAGACCAAGTGGCACTCCGAGTACCGTTTCTGGTACCCCGAGCTCGCGCAAGAGGCCGAGAAGGCGATGGCCGCGCTGCTCGAGGGCAAGATCGACGCGGCCACGTTCTGTGCGCGCCTGGAATCGAAGGCCGAAGAAGTCCGCAACAACCCGAAGATCAAGAAGCACACGGTTGGCTAGCCAGTCGCGAAGGTCGAGGGCGCGGTTCGCGGGGCTGTACTTAGCGCCGGCGCTGGCGTTCTACGCGTTCTTCGTCCTGTGGCCGCTCGTGAACGCGTTCCGGCTGTCGATGTACGACTTCTCGGGGCTCTCCGACAAGACGACGTTCACCGGCTTGTCGAACTTCTCAAAGCTGTTCAACAGCAAGGAGTTCTATCAGGCGCTGACGAACAACATCTGGTTCCTCGTGTTCTCGCTCGGGATCATCCTCGTGTTCGGGCTGTTGATTGCGCACGCGGTGCAGGACGACACGCGGTTCGGGAAGTTCCTGCGGTCCGTTTACCTGTTCCCCCACGTGATCTCGCTGGTCGTGGTCGCCATGCTGTGGGGGTTCATCTACGACCCGACCATCGGTTTTATCCAGCCGACCCTGATGAAGCTGGGCGTGCAGTTGCCGGGCGTCGACTACCAGCACGGCATCCTGGGCGGAACGGACTCGGCGCGACCCGCAGTCGGGCTCTCGTTCATCTGGTACGCGCTCGGTTTCTACGTGATGGTGCTGGCAGCGGGGATCCGATCTATCCCGGAAGAGGTGAAAGAGGCCGCGGA
>JANWJY010000039.1 GCA_025451715.1 Fimbriimonadaceae bacterium
CACGCAAGCTCCCACGCCATCATCGCGTTCGCCACGTTGTGCTCTCCCAGCAGCGGCAGGCTCTCGACCTTGATCTGCAGCCCGCTCAAGAACAACTGGTCGCCCACGCGCGCCGAAAACCCGTTCGTCGCCCCCAGACCGCTCGGAGAGAACTTCACGCGCCGCGGCCCCTCCGGGATCTCGTCGCGTGCAATCGCCTTATCGTCCGCGTTGACCACGACCGTGTCGCCCGCCCCCATGTTCTCGAAGATCCTCAGCTTGCACCGTTTGTAGTCTTCGAACGAAGGGTGCCGGTCCAAGTGATCCGGTGCGAGCGAAGTGATCGTCGCGACGAAAGGACGAAAGCTCTTGATCGTCTCGAGCTGGAAGCTGCTCACCTCCGCGACCAAAACGTCTCCGCCACGCTGCGCGGCGTCGGTGATCGTCACCTCCGGGTATCCCGAGCCCGCAATGTTCCCGCACAGCACCGCGTCCTTCCCCGCCGCGCTCAGAAGCACCCATGTCAAAACCGTCGTCGTCGACTTTCCGTTCGTGCCCGTGATTGCAACGATCGGGTCGGTCGCAATACGAAATGCAAACTCGACTTCGCCGATAACTTCCCGCGCGGCCATGTCGGTGAGCGCCGGGTGCTCGCGCGGAAAACCGGGCGACACCACGAGCATGTCAAACTCCTCCGAGTCCAGCCGTCCGTGCCACCCCGGCACGGCCTGCACGTCCATCCCGTGCAACTCGTCCATCGCCTGATAGATCGCCGGGCTGTCCGCTGGCTTCTGGTCGAAAACGGTCGCACGACCACCGAGCTGCGAGACGGCCCGCGCGACAGAGAGCCCTGACTTCGCCATTCCCGCGACCGCCACCCGCACACCGCTCAGCTTCATCCGACGGCACTCCACAACACACCGACTGCAACGGCAACCAACACTGCCTGAACCAAGTGGAACATCCACACCACGCGCGTCTCCGGCCATCCCGCGTGTTGGAACGCGTGGTGGATCGGCGTGCGCGGAAACAGCCGTTTGCCCTTGCGAAGTTTTACAGACAGCACCTGGAGCGGGGGCGGGACGAGCTCAGCGACCAACACGAGCGAAATCAAGATCGCCGCGTACAGGTTGAGATCGTTCGGAACTGCGGGCGTCGGTCGTCCGACTTCCAAAAACGCCCATCCGAACAACGCACCCACCGGCAGCGCACAGACGTCGCCCATAAAAACCTTCGCCGGAGGCGCGTTGTAGTAAAGGAAAGGGACGAACGACGCCGCCAACCCTGCCATCAGGGCCAGCACCGCCATTTCCGCATCGGCGTTCGTCATCGAGAGCCGACCGACCACCGAGAGCCCCAGCGCGATCATCACGGCGAGCCCGCCGGCCAGCGTGTCCATCCCGTCTGCGAAGTTGTATGCGTTCGCGAAGAACAGCACGAAGAACACGAGGAACGCCAGCGCGCCGGCGTTCGTCACGCCGCCAAACCAGTACGCGGAGACCGCAACGACGACCTGCATCAAGAACTTCTGCTTCCACCCAAGCCCGCGCGTGCCCGCCGCGGCCCGAGGAACAATGTAATCGTCCACAAACCCGATCAACGCGAACCCCGCCACCAAAACGAGCGGTGTGAACACCTCTCCTCGCGGCACGAACCAAAACGCACCGGCCAGCCCGATCAGCACGATGAACCCGCCCATCGTCGGCGTCCCCTCCTTCGCCGCGTGCTCGGGCACGAACTCGCTGACCTTCTGCCGGCTCTGTGCTCTCAACAATAAACGGTAAACGAACGGAGCAACCACAAGCGCAAGCACGAAGGACACGAGCGCCACGAAAAACGCCTGGTCGACGTTGCCGTGGATCATGAGCGCACCGCCTCCAGCGCGGTCTCGAGCCCGAGCGCCCGGCTGCCCTTAATCAACACCACGTCGCCCGGGCGCACGCTCGACAGGAACCGCCGTACGTTCTCGATGTCGAACGTTTCAAACGAGGTGATCTTCGAAGCAGGGAACCCCGCCCGCAGCGCCTCGTCCTCGATGAACGACGTCGGACCGCCCGTCAGAACTGCGTGGTCAACCGGCGAGAGACCAAGAGCCGCACCCACTTCGCGGTGCCCCGACTCCGTGTAATCGCCCAGCTCCTTCATCTCCCCGAGTATGGCGATCCGCCGACCGACGGCGGGGACATCCGACAGTGTTTTTAGTGCAGCGACGGTCGAGTCCGGCGACGCATTGTAAGTGTCCAACACCACGGTCGCACCATTGAAGGGAACGACCTGCAACCGAAGCGGTGGAAGCTCCGCAAAAGGAAGCGCACCCGCCGCCTCCGCGACACCCACCCCCGCGCACCGCGACGCCAACACCGCAGCAGCGGCGTTAAGGGCCTGGTGCCGGCCCGTCGTCGGTAGCTCGACTTCAAAAACCTCCCCGTCGAGCTGGCCGCGCACGACACACCGCTCCCACGAGAGCGCCCGATAGCCCAAAATATGACAGTCCGCCTCTTGTGAAAAACCAAACGTATACGACTTGCTCGCGCACGCGCCCTTCAGCGACTCAAGGAACGCGTCCTCCTGCCACAGCACTGCCGCACCGTCGCGAGGCAACACCTGCAACATCTCGCTCTTCGCGCGCATAATCCCCTCGCGAGACCCCACCTTCTCCAGGTGCGACGTCCCGATGTTCGTCACAACACCGATCGTCGGCAGAGAGAACGAGGCGAGGTGCGAGATCTGGCCGAACCCGCGCATCCCCATCTCGACGACCACCGCGCGGTGCGAGCCCGATAGCTCGGCCCAAACGAGCGGCGACGTGTACTCTGTGTTCCTGTTGCCCGCGCTCTTGAGCACCGGGCCCAGCGGAGACAGCGCGGCAGAGACGAATTCCTTGGTCGTCGTCTTGCCCGTGCTGCCCGTGATCCCCACGACCGGGCCGTCGAACTCCTTCCGGCGAGAAAGGGCGAACGCAGCGAGCGCCATCGATATGTCACCGACCAGAATGTGCCGCCCGTCGACTGCGCGCTCGCAAAGGCACGCTACCGCTCCGCCCAAAAGCGCCAGTGGTGCAAACTCGTGCCCGTCCACCCGCTCGCCACGGATGCAAAGGAACAGGTCGCCCGCCGAAACACTGCGACTGTCCGTGGCGAAGCCGCCAAACTCCGAATCCTCGCCGACCAACACGCCTCCGCACCGAACAGCAAACTCCGAAAGTCTCACGTCAGCACCGCCACAGCGTTGCGAGCCATCTGACGGTCGTCCATCGGGTGCTTCGTGCGCCCGATGATCTGGTAGTCCTCGTGCCCCTTGCCGGCGATCACGATCACGTCGCCGTCGCGCGCCAACTGCACCGCCCGCTCGATCGCCTCCCGTCGGTCGGGCACCGTTTCACACACCGCGCCCGGCACCAGCCCCTTCACCACGTCCTCGATGATCGCCAAAGGATGCTCAGTCCGCGGGTTGTCGCTCGTCACGATCGTGACCTCGCTGTTTGCGCTCGCGGCGAGCGCCATCTTTGGCCGCTTGCTCTTGTCGCGGTCGCCGCCGCAGCCGAACACGGTGATGATCCGCGATGGCGCAAGCTCCCGGACTGACTGCAGAAGCTTCACGAGCGCGTCGTCCGTGTGAGCGTAGTCGACAATCACGCCGAAACCGCGCCCAGTCGGCACGCTCTCAAATCGCCCAGGCACCGGCGTCACGCTCTCCATAGCGCGGCAAGCCTCGTCCAAATCGTAACCGAGCGCCAACAAGCCGGCAAGACACGACGTCGCGTTCCAAACGTTGAACATCCCGCCGACTCCGATCTTGAACACGGACTCGCTGCCACGATAAGTCGCCCGAAGCACGAGCGACGACAGCGACTTCTCAAGAGGCTCGACGACTAGCTCGGCGCTGGGAGCGCCGAACGTCACAGTCACATCGAGCTTCTTCGACCACGACAGCCCCACGGGATCGCCCACGTTGATCGCGCTCTCAAACCCGGGGCCGGCGTACTCTGTGAACAGCAACAGCTTCGCCGCCTCGTACTCTTCCATCGATCCGTGAAAGTCCAAGTGGTCCTGCGAGAGGTTAGTAAATACGCCGCAAGCAAACCGAACTCCGAACAGCCGGCGCTCGAACAAAGCGTGGCTGCTCGCCTCCATCACCAGGTCCTCGACTCTGGCCGAAGCCGCCTCGTGCAGCAGTTGCCACGTCTCCACAGGAAACGGTGTTGTGTTCGCAAGCTCCCTTCGCTCGCCCGAGGGGTCGAACCCCAGCGTCCCCATGTACCCCGCTCGCCGACCAAGCGCGCGCAGGGCGTCTCGCATCATCCATGCGGTCGTCGTCTTCCCGGTCGTCCCCGTCACGCCCACGACACGCATCGCCGACGACGGATCGCCGAACACCGCGCGGGATAGAGATCCGCAAGCGACGTTGAACTCTGGTTGCGAAGAGGGCACCCACGCTGCCGTCATCCCCATCGCCTCCGCCGCCCGAAACCCGTCGGAACCGTGCACCAGCGCTGCATTAGCCCCCGCCTCCCTCGCGGCGCCCAAAAACGTGTGAGTGTCAGTGTTCCGGCTCGGCATACAGACGAACAGCGACCCGGGCCCACACGTCCGAGTGTCGGCCGTGATCCACGCAACCTCGGCTTCGCCGGACTGCGCTACGGGCCGCAACCCAGCCTCGCCAATGAGACTGGTGAAGCGCTTCGCTGTCATTGCTCCTTCTTAGACGTCTCCGCCACGACCGTCGAGCGGGGAATCTCGAGCCGGGCCACAACGGCGTTCGCCATCTCTTTGAACGCAGGTCCAGCCACCTGTGCCCCATAGATGAAGTCTCCGCGAGGATCGTTCACGACCACGAGTACCACCACTTGTGGACGATCAGCAGGGAACATCCCCACAAAGTTCGAGACGTGCCCATCGTTCACACCCAGCTTCTGCGCGGTACCCGTCTTGCCCGCCATCCGATAGCCGGGGATCACAAGCGTCTTGCCAGTACCGAACGGCTCGTGCATTACCGACTCCATGTACTTGCGGACGAGTCGTGCTGCTCGCTGGCTAACGACGCGCTTCGCCGTAGCGGGCGGTATCCGCTTTCCGCCGACCTGCGAGACCAGCCGCGGCGCGACGTATTCGCCGTCGTTCGCGATCATCGCACATGCCGCCGCGAGCGAGATCGGTGGCACTGCGATTGACTGACCAAACCCCAGCACCGCCAACTGCCGCTCCTTGTCCCACTCGTTCATGTCGAACTGCGGCGTCGCCGCACTCGGCAGCCCGATCTCCGGCTTCGACAGGAGCCCGAGGTCACGCATGTACGCGATCATCGGATCGCGGCCCACCTTCAGCGCCCACTTCGCCGCTGCAATGTTGCAGCTCTTGCCGATCGCGTGCTCTAAGTCGACTCTCCCGTGCGCACGGTTGCCATTGTGCTCGTCGCAACGCACGTATCGCGAACCGCCGAGAAGATACTTCCCCGCACACGGATATGAAAACGTCTCGTCCACCACGCCCATGTCGAGCGCCTTCGCAAGCGTGAGTATCTTGAAGGTCGATCCGGGCTGCAGGTCCTCCATGTAGGAGGCCATCATCTCGCTTCCGCCCTTCGGCCCAGCCGTCGGGTCGAACGAAGGCCAGTTCGCCATCGCAAGCACGTCTCCGGTCGAGGGCACCATCACGACGATCGCGCCGCTCGAGGCCCTGTTCTTCTCGACCGCAGTCCTGATCGCAGTCGCTGCCGCTGCTTGCAGCTTCGAGTCGATCGTAAGGACGACGTCCGAGCCGTGCTCGAGCCCGCTCTCTTCCCCCACCGATGCCATGTACTGCCCAGTCAGCGCAACGACGCCCGATGAACTGCCGTCGGTCCCGGAGAGCGCCTCGTCGAACGACCTCTCGATCCCGGAGCGCGGCTTTCCTTCGAACATCCATCCGACCACAGGCATCGCAGCTTCGCGCATCGTGTACTCGCGCCCGAACTGCTCGTCCAAAGAGACCCCGTCCGCGCCCCATTCGGACATCACGTGCCTGACGGCGCGATAGTGGGCCGCATCCAGCGGTTCCAGCCACGTCCGCTTCTTCCCGGCCCGGTACGGTGCGCTCAATCGGGCCTCGGGCACGCCGGCAGCCTCCGCCAGGGCCATAAAGAACCCCGGCGTGCACGGCACGCGGTCATAGAACAGCCAGAACTCGTACAGCGACCGGCTCTGGGCCAAGATGCGGCTGTCCGCACTATATATAGTGCCGCGCTCCGCCGGGATCTCGCGCGAGCGCGAGAGCAGCCAGGCGTCCTCCGCCTTTTTGAGCACCACGTCGCGCCGAACGATCTGTACACGGGCCTGCGTGTACACCGCAAACCCGAACGCGACCAGCACCCACGCGAACGTCCAGTAGAACGCCCGCGGAGGGCCGCTCTTACTGGTTTGGCGTCGAGACTTTCGCGGCATGGTTCATCGCCACCAACGACCCCGGCCTTCCAAAGCCGTGCATGCGGGCCCACCGGTCGAGCGACTCGGTCGAAACGAGCGATCCCACCTGGCGGCTAAGCTCCAAGACGTCTTGTCGGGCGCTTTCGGTCCTGAACTCCGCGTTCGCGCGCGCCTTATAGGCGGAGCTGTGCAAAGAGTGCCCCATAAGCGACATGAAGCCGTAGATACCGAAGCTCAGCACCGTGAACCCCACTGCGTGCCGAAGCGCCATTCGCAGAACACCTCTGCGAGGGGTCACCTCTGCCGCTCCGCGGGTCCTGACACTGCGCTTCCGAACCGACGGCCGTGCCGTCGATGCGTCGTTGATCCATGGTGCTACGCTCATGATTGCTTCCTCTCGATCAGCCGGAGCTTTGCGCTGCGGCTCTTTGGGTTGTCCCTCTGCTCCTGCTCGCCAGGGACCGACGGCTTCTTGTTGAGCAGGATGAAATCTTTCGTGTCGGACAGCGCGCGGAACGCGCGCTTCACCGCCCGGTCCTCGCCCGAGTGGTAGCTCAGGACAGCCATGCGCCCGCCAGGGTTCAGACAAAGCGCCGCGCCCTCGATCGCGTCCTGAAGCCCCTCGAGCTCTTGGTTGACGTGGATGCGTACGGCCTGGAACGTCCGCGTCGCAGGATGGATGCGCTTGTCCCTCTTCGCGGGCGGCACTGCGGCGAGCACACAGTCCACCAGGTCCTCGGTTGTCTCCAACGGACGTCGGTCGATGATCACTTCGGCGATCCGCCGCGCCCACCGCTCGTCGCCGTACTCGCGCAAGACGCGCTCGATCTCTGACAATCCTGCTGAGTTGAGGAACGACGACGACGATTGGCCCTTCGACCGGTCCATCCGCATGTCGAGCGGGCCCGACTGCTTAAAGCTGATCCCGCGCGTCGCGTCATCGATCTGCGCGTTGTTCAAACCAAGGTCCAGCAGGATCGCGTCCGCACCCCGCAGCGACGCATCGCGCAGGCACTCGAACACGCGACGGTAGTCCGAGTGGAACAGCCGAAGCTCCACTCCCTGGACCTGTTCTAACCGCTTCCCTGCGACTTCTAACATTTCCGTGTCCCAATCGATCCCGACCAGCGTCCCGCAGGGCGAGATCTGTTTCGCCATCTCTAGGCTGTGTCCTGCCAGCCCCAGCGTTCCGTCCACGACCGCCATCCCTGGCCGCAGACCGAAGGCTTCCAACACCTCTCGCAACATGACCGGAACGTGGATGGGCTCATACAACGCTTACTCCTTTCCGATCATTTGCCGTTCTGCGCGAAGGAACGCCTCTCTGCGCTCCTTGCCGTACCCGTCAGGGTCCTTCTCGTAGTCCTTCCAGTCTGCGGAAGACCAGATCTCCATCCGGTCGATGCAGCCCACGACGAAAACCTTGTCCTTCAGCTTCGCGAGCTCGCGCAGTCTCTGTGGAACAACCACGCGCCCCTGTTTGTCGAACCGCAGGTCGTCCGCCGCCGAGCCGCTCAACATCCTCGCGTACTGTTGCCGGCCAAGGTTCGTGCTGGGGTTCGAAAGAACCTCGCCCACTTCGATGTTCCAAGCCTCTACCGTGTAGGCGACCAGACACCCAGTCGGGCCGACCGACATCACAAACGGCTCTCCCAACCGCTCCCTCTTCTTCTTGCTCACGAGCAAGCGCCCTTTCTCGTCGATCGTGGCCTCTTCGGTCCCGATCAACTGCTTTTCAAGGGGCACGTGCGCAGAACTCATCTCGTCTCGACCTAAGGAGAAGTCGGCCGGTTGCCTTCCGTGGCACCGGCCGTCTTCAGTTCACTCCGGACACCCCGCCCGGCTGGTCGACCACCACCATCCTGGTATCGGTCTTCCACTGACATGGGATTATAGTGGGACTAGATCTATCTAAAGCGATATTTTTGCAACGAAATTTGGGCTTTTTTTACCACCACTGAAAAGTAGTTCCGGTGTGTCTACTAATACACATATCAACCCCCTACTCACTGTCTAGTTGAATGCAATTCCATTGAAACGCGGCCATTCTTTCCCGCGCAATTTCTCCCTAAGCTTCGCGGCCGAGCACGCTCTTGAACTGCTCGTTGAACATCGCCTGGTAGACGCCCTCACGCCCGACAAGCTGCTCATGCGTCCCCTGGTCGATGATCGCGCCATGGCTCATCACAAGGATCCGGTCGGCCCCCACCACGCTTGCCAACCGGTGAGAGATGATGAACGTCGTACGGCCCTTCATCGCCGCCCGCAACGCGACCTGAACCTTCGCCTCCGTCTCCCCGTCCAGCGACGAGGTGACGTCGTCCAGGATCAGGATCGACGGGTCGGTCAAGAGAGCACGCGCCAGTGCCAGCCGCTGCCTCTGCCCTCCGCTCAGCCGGATGCCCCGCTCACCAATCTTCGTCTCGTACTCCTCAGCCAGCCCCTCGATGAACTCGTGCAGGTCGGCGACCTTGCACGCCGCCACGACCTCCTCCATCGTCGCGTCCCGGTTCCCGTACCGGACGTTTTCAGCCAGTGAGGCCGAGAACACCACGTTCTCCTGGGCGACCATGCTCATCTGCCGCCGGAGCGAGTCGACTCTAATGTGCCGCAGGTCGTGCCCGTCGATCGCGACGTGACCGCGGACCGGGTCGTGGAACCGCATCAGCAGGTTCATCAGCGTCGTCTTTCCCGCCCCACTGTGCCCGACGATCCCGACCACTTCCCCTTTCCGAACACGCAGGTCGATGCCGGACAGGATGGTCGTCTCGCCCGAGTACCCAAAGCTCACCCTCTCCAGCGAGACCTCGCGTGAGAACTCGGGCAGCGCCACGGAGTCGGGCCCGTCCTGGATCTCGGGCCGAGTGTCCAGCGTCTCGAAGACCCGGTCCATCGCGGCCACGGCCCACTGCAATTGGGTGTTAAAGTCCACGACGCGCACGGCTGGATTGAACACATAGCCGATGTAGAAAGTGATCGCGACCAGAGTACCGATCGTCATGGCCCCTTCCTGCACCAGCGACCCGCCGTAAGCATAAACGACACCCGTCCCGATCGCCGAGATCACACCCGAGATCAGCCCGAGTCTCCTGTTAAGGTGCATCTGCTTGCGGTCTACTGCGAACTTCGCCCGAACGGACTCCATGAACGACCGCGTCGCCCTGTCCTCCCGCACGAACGCCTTCACGACCGCGATGCCGCTGATCTTCTCAGCCAGCTTCCCCACCATCTCGTCGTAAAGCCGTCTCTGCTCGTCCCGCACAGAGTCAATGTGGTTGAGGAACGACTTGTAGCTCACGACATAGAAGGGCACCAGCACCAGGATGATCACGGCTATCCGCCACTCGAGATAGAACAGCATCCCGATGACCACGACCAAGGCGATCAGATCCGCAAAGAACACCACGAGCTGGCCTTGGATCAGGCCCTGGATCAGCTCGATGTCCGCCGTGGCCCGCGACATGATCTTCCCCGTCTGGGTCTGCTTGTGGTACGCGAGAGAAAGCCGCTGAAGGTGGCTCCATGTCGCAA
>JANWJY010000040.1 GCA_025451715.1 Fimbriimonadaceae bacterium
CCTTCTTGTCGGCGAGCCCATAGTCGCGCAGGTTGTAGTAGCCGTAGCTGTGGTAGGCGTTCGACCGCTGCGGCGTTCCGCCGCGGTTACCGATCTGGATCACGATGAACCCGAGCTGAGCGAGTTCCTGGTTCGACCCCGTAGCGCTAAACGTCTGCGTCACCTGCTCGGTCTGTGGGCCCGGATAGATGCTCAGGATGATCGGGTACTTCTTGTGCGGGTCGAAGTCGAACGGCTTCCACATGTTGCCGAGGATGTCCGTCACGCCGTCCGCTGCTTTAACCACGAACCGCTCCGGCGCCTTCCACCCCGTCTCTGAGATGCGGGACAGGTCCATGTCCTCCAGCTCCATCACGACGTTTCCGTTTCTGTCCCGCACGCACGACTTCGGCGGCAGGTCAACCCGCGAATAGCGGTCGACGCCAAAGTCCTTCGACTTCGAAAGTGAAAACGTGTGGTCGGCGTCGCCCGCGTCGAGGAGCCTCAAACCTTTGCCGTCTAGACCAACGACGTAGTGGTGCGAGTTGTAGAGGTCTTCGTTCTCCTCCCGGCCAACGGCCGAAAAGTACAGCTTCTTGTCCTCGCGGTCGACCTCGAGCACCGACTCGGCGCGCCATGCTCCGGCGGTGATCGGGTTCTTCAGCTTCCCGTCGTGCGTGTAGAGGTAGTAGTGCCCCCAACCGCTGCGCTCGGACCACCACACGATGTCACCGAGGTTGTCCTCTTCTAGGTACCGAGTCGCCTGCGTCTCGATGAACGCGTTCTCCGTCGACTCGGCTAACACGACTTTCACCTCGTTCGTCGCGACGTCGTACTCGCACAGCTCCTGATTCCGTTGTAGCCGGTCACGGCGACTGAACCGCAGCCTGGTCGAGTCCTTTCCGATCCAGTGCACGTTGCTGACCGTCTGATCCTTCCACTTCTCGACTGGAACGCGTCTCATCTTCTTGTCGTCGCGCGTGAAAAGGTAGATCTCGGTCTGCTGGACGTTCTCCTCGCCCGGCATCTGGTACTTGTACGTCTCGACAGTCGGCCGCGGGTTTGCGAGCGAGTTGATCACGAACAGGTCGCTGACTTTTCGCGCGTCGGACCGCGAGACCGTGAACGCCTTCGAGTCCTTCGACCAGTTCGCGCCGACGCTCCGTTTCACCTCTTGCTTGTCCCCAAGGGTGTACGTCGAGTAGTTCACGCTGCGGAACTCATAGAACTGCTCGCCGTCAGTCGTGAGCTTCTCGGGACTCGGGACCTTGTCCGCCTCATCCTCCTTCTTCGCCTTCTCGCCGTAGTAGAGGTTGTAGCCTTGGGTGTAGACGAACGCAAGCTCGTCCGGCGCGGTGCTAAAGGTCGGCCGGTTGGACTGTCCTTGTCCGCCACCCTGGAACCCGCCACCACCGCCTCCGCCGCCCGTACCGGGTCCGGCGCCCGCTTGCCCGGCCGGTGGATCGATCTTCTTGAGCGTCTCGTCCTTCAGGTTCCACTCGTAGTTCTGGCGCTCGACGACGAACGTGATCGCGGTCGCCTCCTTGTTGTAACTGATCGAGTTGAACGGGAGCTGGTTGCCGACGACAGGCTTCTTCCCGAGCTCTGTCAGAGCGGCGGCAAGCTTGTCGTGGTCGAACGCGCGCTCCTTCTTCTTCGCCTTCGGGTCGACGTGCATAAAGCGCTCGCCCTTCGAGTCGTTCCACACGTACCAGAACTCGTTAGACTCGTTGATGAAGTTCGGAGTGACCGTCGACGAGTACACGAACCGGCCGAGGGTGGCGTTGGAGTACCGCTCCATCAGCTTCCAGTTGGCCTTGTTCCCTCCGCTCTGGGCCAATGCAAGCGCTGTCGACGCCGCGAAAACGACAAGGACGAATGATCGTAGTTTCATGTGACGTACACCCTGGGAGCCATCCGGCCCCATCTTGGAGCCGATACTACCCTCGGGGGTTGACGCAATTGCGTTTCGCAACGTTCAGTCGGCGGAAACCCTCAGCCCTGTGATTCCCCACACTTCCGGGCTATCTGTTTCAACGTCGTGCACCCGCCTGTCAGCGACCAGACGTCTGTAAACCCCTCGCGACGAAGGTCGTCTGCAAGGATCAGTGCCCGGATACCCGTGGCGCACACGAGCAACGGCCGACCCTGAGACAAGAGCCGGCGGTCGAAGTGCAAGACTGGCGATGCAAGGTGCGGGAACGGCCGGATCGGGTCCTCCGCGACCTCGTCCGCGTCGCGCACGTCGATCAGGGTCCACTCCTTCAAGGACTCGTGCGAGTCGACGAGCACCGCTGGCCCCTCGTGCGCCACGGATTGGGCGGCGTTGACCCACTCGACGCTCCCGTCCGCGTAGTGCTCCCGTTTCCAGATAGGGACACGCTTCTTCACTTCGTCGATCACGTACGCGCACGCGTCGAACGCCGCCTTTCGGTGCTTTGAAGTCACCGTGACCTGCACCGCGACATCGCCGATCTGAAGCGCTCCTACACGGTGCACGCAGTGGACGCTGCACGCCTCAAAGCGCTGCGCGGCCTCTTCACAGATATTCTCCCCCTCCTTGTCCGCGACGCTGAGCATCGCCTCGTACTCGAGCGAAAGCACGTCGCGCCCGTCGTTGTGGTTGCGCACGATCCCTGTGAACACAACCTGCGCGCCGGAAGTCGGGTCGTTGCTCGCCTGTGGCGCGATGGGCTCACTGGTCAGTTCGAACATCGCTAGCCCCCCGCCACCGGCGGCACGAACACGACCGTCGCGCCGTCCTTGACCATCGAACCCATCGGAACAAACTCGTCCCCGACGATCACTTTCACCACTGACGCCGGAAGGTTGAGGCCGTGTTTCTCAGAGAGCTCGCAGTAGAGATCGCCGAGCGTCGCGGCGTGCGTCGAGACCTGCTCCGTCGAGAGGCCGCGCTTCTCGCGGAAGTACGCGTAGTAGTCGACGCGAACCCTTTTCACGCCGTCACCTTCCACCGCAACTGCACAGTGTCGACGACTTCGCCCGCCTCGAGGCAGTCAACGTCGCTCTCAACGACGATCAGCCGGTCCGCCATCGCGAGCCCGCTTACCATGTGCGACTCCTGTTGGCGAAGCGGGTCGGCGTAGACCCTTCCACCCTCGATCCGCGTGGTTGCGCGCAGAAACTCCTTTCGTCCTGGCCTCCGTTTGATGCACGCACCGAGCACGGCTTGTTCAAACTTCTGCGAGCACTCCGCCGCACCGCACATCTTGAGGATCGCCGGAGCGACCAGCAGCTCGAACGTGACCTGCGCGCTCACCGGGTTGCCCGGGAGCCCGAAAACGAGCGCGCCGCCGGTGTGGACCCCGAAGAACACCGGCTTGCCCGGCTTCATGCTCACGCGCCAAAACTTTTCAACCACGCCCGCTTCCAAAAGAGTCGTGCGCACGAGGTCCTTCTCGCCGACTGAGGCGCCGCCAGAGAACACGACGACGTCGCAGTCCTCGGCGATCGACTCAAACTTCTCTCGAGTCTGGATTGCATCGTCGCCCACCGAAAGGGCCACGGCATCGCTGCCGGTCAGCGATCGGACGGCCGCACAAAGGGCCACCGAGTTTGACTCGTATATCTGTCCAGGCGCGAGCGCCGCTCCCGGCTTCGCGAGCTCAGAGCCCGTCACGATCACCGCGACGCGCGGAACTCGACCCACGGTTGCCTCGCCATTGCCCTGCCCTGCAATCAGCGAGAGCACCGACGGTGTGCACTGTGCTCCTTTCCCGATCAGCAAATCGCCGGCTCGGAACTCTTCGCCTTGCTTCCTCACTGCTTGGCCACGGGTCGCGGGCCCGGAAAACACAGCGCTCCCACCAGCGAAGTCGACGTCCTCCTGCATCACGACCGCGTCCGCCCCTCCGACTATCTCCGCCCCTGTCATCGTGCGGGCGCTTTCGCCCGCTGCGAGTTGCGCTTTAGTCGCGTCGTCGCCTGCAAACACTGTGTCCGAGACCTTGAGCGTTACGAGAGACTGTTTGCTCGCTTTCGCTATGTCGCTAGATCGCACTGCGAACCCGTCGACCGCCGAGTTGTCGAACCGCGGCGAGTCGTACACCGAGATCAAGTCGGCGGAGAGAAAACGGCCGAGCGCACGATCGAGAGGCATCGATTCAGTGCCAAGCGGCTTGACCGCGGCCAAAACGATCGCGAGCGCTTCCTCAAAAGTAGTCAACGCGCGGCTCCCCGCTCGTGCCCCGCACCCTCCAGAACATCGAGCACGTGCAAGAGGTGCGGCAGCACCGCGCGCAGGCCTTCCTCGACGCCCTTCGGCGAGCCCGGAAGGCAGAGCACGAGCTGATCGCCCAAGATCCCGCACATGGTTCGGCTGAGCATCGCGGTCGGAGTGCGGTCCTGTCCGTACCGCCTGATCTGCTCGCCGACGCCGGGCAGTTCCTTTTCGATGATCCGCTTGACCACCTCGGGGGTGCTATCGCGCGGGCCCACTCCTGTTCCGCCCGTCAGCACGATCAGACGGCCCTTCGCCTCGCGGATCGCGTTCTCGATTTTGTGCATTTCGTCGGAGACAACGACTGTCGAAACGATGGTTACTCCGGCCTCTTCAAGGATTCCCACTGCGGTCGGTCCAGAGACGTCTTCCCCCTTCCCCTCCGAGACCGTGTCCGAGACGGTGATGACGGTCGCCGTGGCTCCGCCTGTCTTTACAAAATCGCTCTTCCCTCCTCGCTTTTCGATCAGTTTCACTTCGACGATGGCGAGATCGTCGTCCACCATCTTGGCCATGTCGTAGATCGTGAGCGCGGCGACGCTGGCGGCCGTGAGCGCCTCCATCTCGACTCCAGTCTTGTACACGCTCTTCACTGTCGCCTTGACGACGACCTTGGTTTCCTCGAACTCGAAGCGCACGTCGACGAACTCGATCGGAACCGGGTGGCAATAGGGGATCAGCGCGGGGGTGTTCTTCGCGGCCTGGATGCCAGCGACCTTTGCGACGGTGAGCGCATCGCCCTTTGGAAGCTCGCCGAACTCGATCCGCCGGATCGTGTCCTGCTTCGCGACGAGCGTTGCCGTCGCCGTCGCGGTCCGCAGTGTGTTGACTTTGTTCGAGACGTCACGCATCGCTCATCCCCCAATCTGGATCATGCTCGCGTTCTTGAGCTTGATCAGGTTCTCTGCGCCAGGGTGGCCCTTCCACTTCTGGCCGAGCGACTCTTGCACAGCGTCGAGGACCTGCGAATCGTCGCAGCCGTTTCTCATCCGGTCGCGCACGCTCACGATTGGGAGCATGAACAGGCAGGGCTTGAACTCGCCGGTCGCAGTCAGGCGGATCCGGTTGCAGTCGCTGCAGAAGTCCTCGGTCATCGAGGTCACGAAGCTGACAGTCCCGAGCCCGCCGACGATCTTGAAGTCCTTCGCGACCTGGCTGGGACGCCTTTCGATCGGTTCGATCTCGTGCTTCTGATTCACCACGGCGAGCATTTCGCGGTAGGTGAACATCCTGTCCTTCGACCACTCGTTGCCGTCGAACGGCATGAATTCGATGAACCTCACGTTGATGGGGCGGACCTTTGCAAAGTCCACGAAGTCGACGAGCTCGTCGTCGTTGATGCCCTTCATCGCCACGACGTTGATCTTGACCGATTCGAAACCGGCGTTCACGGCACACTCGATGCCTTCGAGCACCGTGTCTATCTTGTCGGTGCGCGTGATCTCCTTGAACCGCTCGGGCTTGAACGAGTCGATGCTCACGTTGATGTGCGTAAGGCCCGCGTCGCGGTACGCCTGCGCCATCTTGCGCAGCGTGGTGCCGTTCGTGGTCATCGCGAGCTCCTTGATGCCGTCGATCTTCGCTATCGACCCGATCAGGTTTTCGATGCCGCGTCTCACTGTCGGCTCGCCACCGGTGATGCGGACCTTGCTCACTCCTGCTCCGGCCAGCACGCGCACGACGCGCTCGATCTCCTCAAAGCTGAGCAGGTCCTTGCGCTCGATCCACTGGATCCCCTCGGCGGGCATGCAGTACTGGCACCGCAGGTTGCAGCGGTCAGTCACAGAAATGCGCAGGTAGGTGTGCCGACGGCCGAACCGGTCGGTCAGCGGGCTTGCTTTCTGCGCTTCTTGTTCGGAGAGTGCCATTCGAGCGGGGTTGGGTTCATTGTATCACCGGGTTTGAACCGCCTTGAGGAGCGCCTCGGGCCTTCTGTCCGTGCCCCGATCACACACCCACGCGACCGACGCCGTTAAGGTCCTATTGTAAATCGGCCCCATTTTGAACCTGACCGTTAGGACCAAACCCGGATTTAGCTTGACAAATCAGCAACCACCAGGTATAGTGAAACTGATCCAAATGCTTGGACATTTACAGCAAGACAAAGAGTGCTCGGTGTTCTGACGCGCTCACTCGCACGCTAAGGGGCTCGAATTCCCATTTTTTGCATCATCCTCAGATTCGAATTCCCATTTTAAAATGGGAATTTCCGCCCTCTTTGAGCCTGTTCGAGACTTGCGTTATAGCTCCCAGCCCAGTCGGTACTTCGGGTGGATGAGGTCGTTGTACTCCGCGTGGCCGGCGACGCAGACGTTTTTGGCGTCCCACGCGACCTTGTCACCGTCTGCCCACACAGCGAGGTTGCCGAGCACGACCGTCTCAGTCAACGGCCCACTGTAGTCGGGGATGTTGCCGAGCGGCTTGGGGCCGCCTGCGACGGCGCGCGCGAACTCCTGGAAGTGGCCAGGCGACTCGACGACCTCGACCCCGGGCATCGCGCCGCCCCCGATCATCTGGGTCGACATGCCGTACTCCGCAGGCGAGTAGAGGGTCGCCTGATCGCAGACGATGAGCGAGCCGTTGACGTCGAGCTTGACGCCCGGCGCGAGGTCTTCAGGCGGGAGCTTTCCTCCGTCGTACCACTTGAGGTTGACGGGCGCGCGACCGTTGCGCTCGCCGAACTCGTAGGTGACGATCGCCCAACTTGGGAAGCTGTCGCGGTTGTGGCCGCTCGTTTCGGCTTGAACGGAAATGGGATCTCGAAGGTCGAGCGCCATGAACGGCAAGTTCATGCAGTGGCAGCCGATGTCGCCGAGCGAGCCGCTGCCGAAGTCCCACCACCCCCGCCACGCGAACGGGTGGTAGCCCTTCGCGTATCGCCGGTGCGGCGCGGGGCCGAGCCATGTGTCCCAATCGATGGTCGGCGGGCACTCATCGCCCGGGAACGGCCGGTCGACGCCCTGCGGCCACCATCCGCCCGCGCGGTTGGTCCAGCAGTGGACCTCCTTGACCTTTCCGAACGCGCCCTGCTTGACGAGCTTGGCGACCTTCCTGAGGTTGGTGCTCGCCGTGCCCTGGTTGCCCATGCACGACATGACCTTGTTCTCGGTCGCGATCTGTGCGAGTGCGCGGGCCTCGCCGATGGTGCGCGTGAGCGGCTTTTCTACGTACACGGACTTGCCGTAGCGCATGGCGAGCGCGGCGGCGGGCGCGTGGTTGTGGTCCGGTGTGCTGATGACGACGGCGTCGAACTCGTTGTGCATCGTTTCGAGCATCACGCGGTAGTCGCCGAAAGAGGCCGCGTTGGGAAACTCCTTGAGGCGAGCCGTGAGGAACCCGTGGTCGATGTCGCACAGCGCGGTAACGACTCCCGCGTCGCGCGCGGAGTAGAGGTTGTTGCGGCCACGCCCGTCGACGCCGACGACGGCAAAGCGCGGCTTGCTCTGGTTCCTCGCGCTGATGATCGACGGCAGCCCGATGGTCAGGCCGACCGTCGCGGCCGTCGCGCCCTTGAGGAAGTCTCGTCGTGTCGTCCGATGCGCCATGACGCGAGTATAGCCGGAGGCTACGCTCCGGTTCTCACTCGATCTTCTTCCGTTTGGCCATGTCGTACTTGTCGCCGGCCTTGAGCGCGGTGTAGTCCGTCTCGCCCGTGGGCTTGGTGCGGTAGTCGTAGAAGAACACCTGGCCACGGCCGGTGACCTCGGCCGTGGTGCGAGCGACGACGATCGCCGTGCTCTCGTCGATACCGATCCCGAGCAGCTGCGGGTACGCGGTCATGAGCTGAGTCATGTCCTTGTGCCGCGAGCGCTGGGAGAAGTGCTGGTCGATTGCTGCGCCAGGCAGGAACCCGAGACCGCGCGTGTAGCCCGGAGAGACGATCGCGGTGTTGCCGAGCGGGTCGCCGCGCGCGAGGAACTCGGCCTGTATCGACGCACCGGCCGAAGAACCGCCGATCGCGCCGCCGCTTTCGAGCACTTTTTTCATCAGCTCGTGCGCCTGCGTGTCCATGTAGCTGTCGACGAGGTTCCACTGCCGCCCGCCGCCAAACCAGACGCCCTTCGCGTCCTTGAGCGGCTTGAGGAAATCCTCGTCCTTATCGGACTTGACGCGGTCTTTCGTGTGGATCCAGGAGACGTTCTTCGCCCCGCTCTGCCTGAGCAAACGGACGAAGCTTGGCTCGATCGCGATGACCTCGGCCTGCTCGCACGGGACGTACACGATCGGTGCGTCTGGGCCGCCCGCGGCGGCGATGAATCGCTCGATGATCCCGTCCGGAAGCCCGCCGCCTCCGACGATGAACAGCGTGCCGCTCTTGACGTCGGGAGCCTTCGCAATCTTGGTCGGAAACTCGGGGAGCGTGCGTTCGATCGCTCTTCGGCGTACCGCTATGAGGTCGGCGCGAGCGCTGCCAGCGACCCGCACTGTTTCGGTCGGCTGGTCCTTGCCTCCGGAGATCGTGAGCGTCGTGCCTCCTTCCCCGCGCGAAGAGAGGTCGCGACCCTGGGCGACGAGCACAGCTGCCTCGTCGATCGCGTACACGATCGCCGAGGTCGAGGTCTCGCCATCGCTCTGGAAGGCGACGCCGAGATGGGGCAACAAGGCTTCAAGTTCGGTCTTAGCGAGGAGCTCGCTCGAGAGTGCGACTGTGCCGCCTGAGTCTTTGAGCTTGATGACGGCCTTGGCGACATCCGGGCTCGGCGCGACTTCTAGCCAGACGGCGGACGCGGTCGCGATGTCTTCGGGCTTGATGCTCGACACGACGTTCGCACTGATCGAGGTCTTCCACCTCTCCCTTGCGGCCGTCACGTCCTTGGCGACGACGACGATGCGGCCGTCCGTGCTCGCAAAGAGCTGAAAGGTCGCGTGCGCAGCACTGATCGCCTTGTCGCCGCCCCAGACGACGAGCTTCCCACGCACGGTCGGCTGTGGCCATTCCGGCCGCTGCTGCGTCTGTGCGAGCGCTGCGGTGAGTACTATGGCGAGCGCCGCGAATCGTTTGTGCATCCGTAACTCCTCTGACGTTGGAAAGTACCTTGTGTGACTCGGAAGTGGTTCCAAGTTACACACCCTCTCCCTCAAAGGGAGCGCACCAACTGAAAGCTACTTCAACACGGGTTCTTTCAGCAGATCGTCGAGGTCGAGAGGGTCGGTCGTCATAGCGAGGTTACCGTTCGCGTCCTTCGGCCATTCCTCCCTCGGCCTGTCCCAGTAGAGCTCGACTCCGTTCTGGTCGGGGTCGCGGAGGTAGAGCGCCTCGCTGACGCCGTGGTCGCTCGCGCCGTCGAGCTCGACGTTGTGTGCGATGAGGCGGCGGAGCGCGTCGGCGAGGTCCTGCCTGGTCGGGTATCGGATGGCAGTGTGGAAGAGGCCCGTGGCGTTCCTCGCCGGGGGTGATCCGCCTTTGCTCATCCACGTGTTGAGGCCGATGTGGTGGTGGTACCCGCCCGCGCCGAGGAACGCGGCCTGGTCGCCGAAGCGCTGGGTGAGCTCGAAGCCGAGCACGTCGCGGTAGAAAGCGATGGCACGCTCGAGGTCGGCGACCTTGAGGTGGACATGGCCGATGTCTGTTCCGCTGGCGACGGGGGTCATGGAGTTGAAAGCCTTTGACGGCAAGGCCGGGTTCCTGTGGTCCTGCAAGGTGGGCGCAATGGAAAGCTCGGTCGAGCCTGCGCTCTCCCAAAGTGGCTGGTAACCTCCATGCGATGGAGCTTGTCGGCGGTGGGCTTTCTCTTGCGGACATCGAGCAGGTCGCGTACGACGGCGAAGGGCTGAGCTTGGGCCCTGCGGCTGTCGAAAGGATGGCTCGATCGCGGGCGATCGTCGAGGGGATTGTCGCAGAAGGTCGAACCGTCTACGGGGTGAACACCGGTTTTGGGGGATTGAGCGACGTGCACATCCCGCCCGACCAGTTGCGGGAACTGCAGGTCAACCTCGTGCGGAGCCATTGCTGCGGGCTTGGTGTGCCCTTGTCAGTGCCAGAGGTTCGTGCGATGACGCTGTTGCGGGCCAACGTGTTGGCTCTCGGTTATTCCGGTGCGCGTCCCGTTGTTTGCGAGCACTTGTTGGCGATGTTGAACAAGGGAGTTCACGCCGTGGTGCCGGAGCAGGGTTCGGTGGGGGCTTCTGGGGACCTTGCGCCGCTCGCGCACCTAGCGCTGTGCGCGATGGGTGAGGGCGAGGCGTTTTACGACGGCGTGCGGATGTCCGCAGCCGACGCGCTCGCGTGGGCCGGGCTCGAGCCGCTCTCGTTGGAGGCGAAGGAGGGCTTGTCGCTTTTGAACGGGACGCAGGCGATGTGCGCGGTCGGGGGGCTGGCACTGGCGCGGGCCGGGCGTTTGTGCCAACTCGCGGACGTTGCGGGGGTGATGACGCTCGAAGCGCTTCTCGGGACGCCGGTCGCGTTTGACGAACGCATCCACGCCGCGCGTGGCCACGGCAGTCAAGAGCTCATTGCAATGCACTTGCGCGAATTGATGGAAGGCAGCGAGATTCGCGAGTCGCACGTCGTTGGCGATTCGCGTGTACAGGACGCTTACTCTTTGCGGTGCATTCCTCAAGTGCACGGTCCAGTTTGGTCGGCACTTCGTTCTGGAGTCGATGTCGTCGAGAAAGAGACCGGCGCGGCGACGGACAACCCGCTGGTTTTCGAGAACGGCGACGTTCTTAGCGGCGGTAATTTCCACGGCGCGTACCTCGCGCACGCGTTCGACTTCGCGGCGATCGCCCTGACCGACCTCGTTTCGATTTCTGAGAGGCGGCTCGACCGATTGATCACGCCGGAGATGAGTGAAGGGCTGCCGTCGTTCTTGACCGCGAACCCCGGGACTGGCAGCGGGTTCATGATCGCGCACGTGGCAATGGTCTCGCTGCTGAACGAGTGCAAAGTGCTGTCGCACCCGGCGTCGATCGACAACCTGCCGACGAGCGGCGGTAAGGAGGACCATGTCTCGATGGGGATGACGTCTGCTTTGAAGCTTCGGAAGATCGTCGACAACGCGGAGCGCGCGATCGCGTGCGAGCTGATGGCTGCGGCGGAGGGGCTTGAGTACCGCAAGCCGCTGAGACCTGGGCCAAAGCTTCTGGCTTGGTATGAAAAAGTGCGGTCGGTGGTTCCTCGGCTCTCGACCGATCGCCCGCTGAGTGAGGACATCGAACGGCTGGCGACGGAGATCCGGGAGCGGCGGTTTTCTATACAATAGGTAAAGATGGCGACGAAGACGACGATACGCGCGCCGCGGGGGACGGAGATCAGTTGCAAGGGCTGGCAGCAAGAGGCCGCCCTACGGATGCTGATGAACAACCTCGACCCGGAGGTCGCAGAGAACCCCGACGAACTGATCGTTTACGGCGGTACTGGGCGCGCAGCACGCTCGTGGGAGGCGTATCACGCGATCGTCAGATCATTACGCGCGCTTGAGAACGACGAGACGCTAATCGTGCAGTCAGGAAAGCCGGTCGGCGTGTTCAAGACGCACGCGCACGCGCCTCGCGTGCTGATCGCGAACTCGAACCTTGTCGGTCGGTGGTCGACGTGGGAGCACTTCAACGAGCTTGAACGAAAGGGCTTGATGATGTACGGCCAGATGACCGCGGGGTCGTGGATCTATATCGGCAGCCAGGGGATCGTGCAGGGGACGTTCGAGACTTTCTTGGCGTGCGCGCGGAAGCACTTTGGTGGTTCGCTTGCTGGAAAGCTGGTCGTGAGCGGCGGAATGGGCGGGATGGGCGGCGCACAGCCGCTGGCGGCGACGATGGCGGGCGCGTCGTTCATCGGTATCGACGTGGACCGGTCCCGGATCGAAAAGCGCATCGGATCCGGTTATTGCGACACGATAGCGACTTCTTTGGACGAGGCGTTGGGTCTCATTGCAAAGTCTTCGTCGCCGCTGAGCGTGGGGCTCGTCGGCAACTGCGCGGACGTGCTTCCGGAAATGGTTCGACGTGGCATCGTGCCAGATGTGCTGACCGACCAGACGAGCGCGCACGACCCGCTGAACGGGTATGTGCCAAATGGAATGTCCTTGCACGAGGCAATCGAACTGCGCAGGTCTGAGCCAGAAACCTATACACAACGGTCGATCGCTGCGATGGGAGAGCACGTGTCTGCAATGTTGGCTCTGGGCAAGTTGGGGTCGGTCGTGTTCGACTACGGGAACAACATTCGGGCGTTCGCGGAGCAAGCGGGGGTTTCAAACGCGTTCGAGATTCCGGGGTTCGTGCCGGAGTACATCCGCCCGATGTTCTGCGAGGGGCGAGGGCCGTTCCGGTGGGCGGCGCTGTCCGGCGATCCTGCCGACATCGCGGTGACGGACGAGCTTGCGCTGTCGCTGTTCCCACACGACGAGGTTTTGGCGCGGTGGATGAAGCTCGCACGAGAAAAAATCAAGTTTCAAGGGCTGCCCGCGCGGATCTGCTGGCTCGGTTACGGCGAGCGCGCAGAGTTCGGCGTCGCACTGAACGACTATGTGCGCGACGGAAAACTGAAAGCGCCGATCGTTATCGGCCGCGACCACTTAGACTGTGGATCAGTCGCGTCGCCGAACCGCGAGACGGAGGCGATGAAGGACGGGACCGATGCAGTCGCCGACTGGCCGTTGCTGAACGCGTTGTTGAACACGGCCGCGGGCGCATCGTGGGTGTCGTTGCACAACGGGGGCGGCGTGGGGATCGGGTATTCGCAGCACGCTGGGATGGTGGTGGTCGCGGACGGAACGCCGGAGATGGGCCTGCGGCTCGAGCGCGTGTTGACGACCGACCCTGGGATGGGGATCGTGCGCCACGTCGACGCGGGGTATGAGGAGGCGCAGGCTTTCGCGCGCGAACACGACCTTCGAATTCCGATGGAAGAAGGGTAAAATGGGAGTGTGGAGAAGGTCGTCCGCGTGTTCAACAGTCATGAAGAGTCCGAGCGCGCAGACCGCGAGTTCTATCGCTCGCTGACCCCGAAGGAGCGCGTTGAGATCGCTCTACAGTTGATTGACGACACCTATGGAACTGAACACCGATTGGAACCGGTTGTTAAGATCATCAAACTCGAACGTTTTCGAGGAACCTCGAAAGAGTAGCTATCGCTTTACATCTTCGAAGTGACGATTGCGAGCGTGTCGTTTTCGAGCTTCTCCGCGTCGGCAGCCATCTTTTCCGCCCGTTCAAGTGCCTTTGCGACAAATCCCTTGTCCTTTAGGCTCGCGCAATTGGTCTGCACGTTTAGCATGGCCCCGCGGACCGCGGCGCGCGCGCAGAGCGCGCCGACGCCCGCATCGGAGGCGGAGTTCGGGTTTCCGTTCTCAGCCATCGACTTAGTAATCTCCATAGCGCGCAGGGACGCTTCCATCGTCTTGAGCGGGACCTCGATCGCTGCCCTTGTCGCGGCCTCGATCGCGTCTGTACGTGCGGCTTTCTCCTCATCGGAGCCCTGCGGGAGTCCGAACGCCGACATGATCGCGTCGAACGCGATGGTGTCCTCATCGACCAGGCGAGAGAGCTCGGTGTGCAGAGCAGTCCCCTTCTCCGCCCAGGCCGAGAATTCCTCCCATCGGTCGTCCCACCCGCGCTTGTGCGCGCTGAGGTTTGCAACCATCGTGCCGAGCGCTGCGCCGAGCGACCCGACGAGCGCGGCGACGGACCCGCCACCCGGCGCGGGCGATTCGGACGCGACCTTCTCGACGAAGGCTTGCGTAGTGAGCGACATCAACGCGCTGCTGGTACCCGGTTCCTTCATTGCCCACTCGATGATACGCTCGTGAGGGTCGAACGGGGCAAGCTCGTCCAGGCCCATCGACTTGACGGCGATCCGCACGAGCTCGGAGTCGGGCAGTCCTGTGGAACGTTTCTGCAGCCGCAGGTAGTGCCGGCCGGCGTCGGTCAGTGCTGAGAGCGGCACAAGACCGATGACCTCGGAGCCAGTCACCCGGATCCCGCGCGCGGCAGCCTTCGCCACGCACTCGTCGAACGCGACATGGATAGGCGTCTCATTCAGGCTCGTGAGGTTCATTGAGACCTGCGCGAACCCGTACTCCTCGATGAACCAGCCGATCGCGCGCACACCCTTCAGTGCGCCCGGCTCATGCACGGGATCGCCCTTCTCGTCGCGGACGACCTCGCCTGTGATCGGGTCGCCTGTGCGCTTTACCCTTCCCCGCTCGCGCACGTCGAACGCGACGGAGTTTGCGCGTCGAACGCTAGTCGTGTTAAGGTTCGCGTTGTAGGCGATGAGAAAGTCGCGCGCGCCGACTGCCGTCGCGCCGGACTTCGAATTGAACTTCGCCGGTCCGAAGTCGGGCTTCCATTCTTTCTGCGTGAGCCGTTCGGCTAGCCCTTCGTACTCGCCCGCGCGGCCATCGGCGAGGCTCTTTCGGGCATCGGAAGATGCCGCTTCGCCGTAGAGGTACACGGTGAGGCCGACTTCGTCGGCCAATCGCCGTGCGAGTTCCCGTGCGTGTGCGACCGTCTCCTCCATCGTGATGCCCGAGATGGGGACGAGCGGGCAAACGTCGAGCGCGCCGAAACGCGGGTGCTCACCGGTGTGCCGGGACATGTCGATCAAGCCGCTTGCGACCTTGGCGGCCCTGACCGCGGCCCCGCAGACCGGGCCGGGCGCCCCGGCGAACGTGTAGACGGTGCGGTTAGTCGACTTTCCGGGATCGACGTTGAGCAGCTTGACCCCTTCGACCGACGATACGGCGTCGGCGATCGCCTGGATGACTGCGGGGTCGCGCCCCTCCGAGAAGTTGGGGACGCACTCGATGACTTGGCTCACGGGCCAAGACTACTCCAGGGTGGTCGCCTCGCGTGAGCCCCGCTGGCCCATACTGAGGGGATGATCGCCCTTGCGCTCGCGCTTCTCGTGCAGGACACGACGGCCTTGTCGGCAGAGCTCGACAAGCAGCTCACCGCGATCTACAAGCCAGACGAGCCGGGAGTAGCCGTCTTGGTCGCACGGCTGGACGGAGCGGTCGTTTTCAAGAGGGGCTACGGCCTCTCGGACATCAAGACGAAGGAGCCGTTCACGACGACCACGATCAGTAACACGGGATCGATCTCGAAGACGTTTGTCGCCTACGCGGTGCTCAAGCTGGTCGAGCAAGGAAAGCTGAAGCTGACCGACCCGCTCATCAAGTTCTTCTCCGACTTCGAGAACACCGAGCTTGCCGGCAAGGTCCGCATCGAGCACATGCTCAGCCACACTTCAGGACTTCCCGACAACCGCGACGTCGCAAACAACCGCGAGAAGTTTCTGACCGCGAAGGACGACGAGAACTTTGCACCGCTCAAGAAAGCCATGAAGCTAAACTTCGAGCCAGGTGAGAAGTTTGAATACTCCAATCCCGCGTTCAATGGGCTCGCACTCATCGTCGAGAAGTTGAGTGGCGTGCGTTGGCAGGCCTTTATCGAGCGCGAGGTGTTCGGCCCTGCCGAAATGAAGCAGAGCAAGATAACGGACGGCGCGTTTCCAAGCGAGGGCGTCGCGCACGCGTATGACAAGGTGGGCACGGAGTGGAAGGAGAACGACTACGGCGAGTTCCCGACGTTTGCCGCATCAGGCAACGGCGGGATCTGGTGCAGCGTCGAGGACCTCTTGCGGTACGAGGTCGCGATCCAGAAGGGAGCATTCCTGAAGAAGGACCTCGTCGCACTCTCGCGCAGACCGTTCGCACCTGAGAACTGGAAGTCAGAGGCAAAGCCGGCTGTGGGCCACTCGTGGTTCATCGGCGAGGGCATCATCTACCACAGCGGGTCCCAGGGCGCATTCCGTGCCTGGCACGACGTGTACCCCGACAAGAACCTCGTGGTCATCTGGCTCGGGAACGCGGGGCAGCACTCAATGGCCGCACGCACGACGATAAACGCTCTGCTCAAAGAGTTCAAGCTCATCTGAAGCCATAATCGCGATATGATGAAGTCTTGCTGTTGGCGATTTGACGAGCGAGTAAACGACTCGAAATGAGCGGACGCGTCGCGCTGACGAACTGCGGAGAGGTGCTGACGAACGCCGGCGACGTTTTGCACGGCGGGACGGTTCTGTTCTCCTCTGGTCGGGTCGTTGACGTCATCGTTGGCCCCTCTCCCAGCGGATTTGAAAGCGTCGACGTCGGGGGGCGCGTCGTCACACCAGGCCTGATCGACGCGCACACGCACGCGGTGTACGCCGGGAGCCGCGCGAACGAGTACGAGATGCGTGCCAAGGGGGCGACCTACCAGGAAATCGCTGCAGGTGGGGGCGGGATACTTTCCACCGTGAGGGCGGTGCGTGAGTTGGACGGAGAACAACTGTTCGCTGAGTCGAGGAAGCACGCTGAGTGGATGCTGAAGTGCGGGACCACTACGGCGGAGATCAAGTCGGGCTATGGGCTGGCGACCTTGCACGAGTTGAAGATGCTGGACGTCGTGCGTCGCATCGGCGAGGAGACCGCGTTGGACACCGTCGGCACTTTCCTCGGCGCGCACGCCGTGCCGCCCGAGTTCGCAGGCGACAGAAAGGGATACATGGACCTTGTAGTGGACGAGATGGTACCGCTGGTCGTGAGCACTGGCGTGGCATCTGCTTTCGACATCTTTGTCGAGGAGGGTTACTTCGACGCCGACGACGCAAGGCGGCTCGCGGAGACGCTCGCCCTCCCCTTGCGCATGCACGTGGACCAGTTTTCGAGCGGGGGCGCGCAGCTCGCCTCCGAGCTCGGTGCGGCGACCGCGGACCACCTGGAACAAACGGGACCCGAGGGGATCGAGGCTCTGGCCGACGCGCGCGTCGTCCCCGTTCTGCTGCCTGCGTCCGTGTTCTGCCTAGGACAGAAGAAGTACCCAGACGCGCGGCGGATGCTCGACTTTGGGATGCCGGTGGTACTGGCGACGGACTTCAATCCCGGCTCGTCTCCAACGCCGTCGCTTCCGCTCGTGATGTCGCTCGCATGCACGCAGATGGGGATGACGCCAATGGAGGCGCTGTGCGGGTGCACTGTGAACGCGGCCAAAGCGCTCGGCCGAGGCGACATAGGCGTGCTCGCGCCGGGCGCGAAGGCTGATGCGGTCGTGTGGGATACGGACGACCTGAGCGAGGTTTCGTACTACGTGTCCGCTCCGCTCGTGTGGGCCGTGTTCAAAGACGGCGAACGGGCGGTCTAGCTGGATACAGCCCGAGGGCAACCCGGGCCGCATCCAGTTTGTTCAGAACTTCCTCGCGAAGAAGAAGTTGAAGCGCGTGTCGCTCCCCCTCGAAGCTCCGTTGAACTCCGTGTTCCAGAAGAGCACGTTCAGCCCGAGCTCGAGCCCTTGGCCCACGATCCACTTGTTGTGGACGTAGAGCGCGCTGTTCTTCGTCCGGCCGCCGACGGGAATGTCCGAGTCCTGCGGGTCGTCCACGGTGTATCCAACAGCCATGCGATGGGCCGGGCTGGCGTTGAAACCAAGTTCGAGCCAGCCACCGGAGCTTTGGACTTCGGCCCCAGTCGCCGCGATGACCCCTTGCCCGACGCCTCCTCGGAAGTCGCTGAGGTTGCTACCGGTCCAGGCTTCTCCTCGCAGATCCATGTTTCCGCCGATCGTCGCGGAGAAGTCCGCGCCTAGCGCGCTCGCCTTGAAGCTGGTCTCGCCGCCTACCGCCGTCGAGGTCTTCTCCCAGGCTTGCAGCCCCCAGACACCGATGGAACTCGTCGGACCGCGCCATCCGAAACGCGCCTGCACGTTCGGCAGTCCCGCGTCTT
Organism: Fimbriimonadaceae bacterium; assembly: GCA_025451715.1. GTDB lineage: Bacteria > Armatimonadota > Fimbriimonadia > Fimbriimonadales > Fimbriimonadaceae > JADFMN01. Next base: position 17,923 of record JANWJY010000040.1, read on the forward strand.
CACCATCGCGGACTCCGTCGGCGTCGAGGTCCTTCGCGTCGATCGCCCCAGTCAGTCCAAGGGCGACGGCAAACTCCGAGTTCGCGCTGCCGCCTGTGTAGCGGATCTGCGGGCGCCTGTCTCCAAGGTTCCCTGCGTTCCACATGAGCGAGTCGTCATTCGGGGAGGGGATCAGCGGAGAGACGACGTCCCACGTCTGCCCGATCAGCCAACTGCCCTGCCCTCTTGCGAGCTTGACGAAGAGGTGCCGCGCACGGGGAGTCTCACGCGACTCGGGCCCGCCACCTTGGAAATCGATCTCGATCTGGCCGGTCACGATCCAACCGGGCATCGCGCTCTCAGGCGCGGCGAAGTTCAGCCCGATCCGCGTCAGGCGAGGGTGGAGCGTGAACCGGTTGGACTCCCCGCCGGTCGTGTCCGGCGAGTTGATCCAGAACGGGAACTGGTTGTTCGGGTTCGGCATCTGCGTGTCGTAGATCAGGTCCGTGCGGAGCTGGCCGTACACGGTGACCGTGTCCTTGGCCGTCCTCACGTCGTTCTGGACGGGCGGAACTGCTGCGGCCAGCGCAAGCTGCACAATCGCGACGGGGTGGCTCAGGCCGTAGGTGAACACGCCGACCTCCAACGGAAACCATATTCAAACATAGATTTGCCTCCTTCGGGCTGCCCGTCGGTCGGTCGCCACGCGCTGCGGCGTCCTCACCAATCGAGTATAAGTTTCAAATGCATCGGACCGCCCTTGTGTTCGCACTCATCTTTGCTTTCTCGCACGCCGTAGCACAGACGCCGATCGAGGAGAAGACCAAGGGGATGCAGCGCTTCGAGGGGCTGTTCGCCACCTATCGCGACGCGAAAGCGAACAAGGTCCTGATGGAGATCGGCAAGGGGCAGTTGCGCGAGTTCCTGTTCGTCACCGCGATCAGGACCGGACTGGGTTCGAACGACGTGGGGCTCGACCGAGGGAGCCTCGGCCCGTCGGAAGTGTTCAAGGTCAGACGGATCGCGGACAAGGTGGTCTTCGAGGTCCCCAACCTCGCATTCCGCGCGAGCGGCAACGACCCGAACGAGCAGCGCGCCGTGCGCGAGTCGTTCGCGCCGTCTGTGCTCTGGGCCGGACCCGTGATGGCCGAGAACGAGGACGGCACCGTGCTCGTGGACATTTCGAGCCTGATCCTCGACGATGCGAACGACGTCGCTGAGACCTTGAGACAAACCAACCAGGGCACGGCGTCGGTCGATGCGGCCAGAACTGCGATCGACTTTGACGCACTCAAGTCGTTTCCGAAGAACGTCGAGTTTGAGGCGCTCTTGACGTTCAAAGTGAGTTCGCCCGGCGCATTCGTGCGCGGCACCGCCCCGATCCCCGAATCGTGGAGCATTGTGCAGCACATGTCAATCATCGAGCTGCCAGACGACGGGTATCGCAAGCGTGCGGTCGATCCGCGAGTGGGCGCGTTCGGGATCTCGTACTTCGATTACGCGGCGCCCCTCGACCAGATGATCCAAAAGCGGTACGTCGCCCGCCACCGTCTCGAGAAACAGCCGGGCTCCAACAAGCCGTTCGAGCCAATCGTGTACTACGTGGACAGTGGAGCGCCAGAACCAATCAAGTCGGCACTGATCGAAGGCGCGAGCTGGTGGAACGAGGCGTTCAAGGCGGCGGGGTTTGAGGACGCGTTCCGCGTCGAAGTGATGCCAGAAGGCGCCGACCCGCTCGACGCGCGATACAACGTGATCCAGTGGGTGCACCGCTCGACGCGAGGCTGGTCGTACGGGGCATCGATCACCGACCCACGCACCGGCGAGATCATCAAGGGCCATGTGACCCTCGGATCGTTGCGCGTGCGGCAGGACAGGCTGATCTTTGAAGGGCTGCTCGGCACGTCCAAGATCGGATCAGGAGCGGCGGACGATCCTGTGCAACTCGCATTGAAGAGGATTCGACAGCTCTCGGCGCACGAAGTCGGGCACACGCTCGGGCTCGCGCACAACTTTGCCGCGAGCGCCTATGAACGCGGATCCGTGATGGACTATCCCGCGCCGCGCGTCCGTGTCAAAGACGGAAGGCTCGATGTGAGCGACACCTACGGAGTGGGCATCGGCGAGTACGACAAGCACGCGGTCAAGTGGCTGTACTCACAGTTCGCGGCGGGTGCGGACGAGAAAGCGGAGCTAGAGAAGATCGTGCTCGACGGCCAGAGGCGCGGACTTCTTTACCTTTCCGATGGTGACTCACGATCTCTGGGGGCCTCTGACCCGCGCGCTAGCCTGTGGGACGACGGTCCCGACGCGACAGCCGCACTCGACGAGGCGATGCAGGTGAGGGCGATCGCTCTAAAGAACTTTGGCGCAGACCGCCTCCCGAAGGGCGAGCCGATGGTGACGATCCAGGAGGTGTTGGTGCCGATCTTCCTCTATCACCGCTACCAGGTGGAAGCGGCGGCGAAGGCGATCGGTGGCATCCAGTACCAGCACGGAGTGAACAACGGGCAGGCGATCGAGAACAAAGTCATCGACGCGGATCAGCAGCGCAGGGCCCTCGCGATGCTGATGGACTGCCTCGACTTCGAGTTCTTGAAGGTCCCGGACAACATCGCAAAACTAATAACGCCGAGGACTTCAGGCGTAGGAGGCAGTCGAGAGCTGTTCGGAAGTCGGACCTCGCCGAACTTCGACCCAGTAGCTGCGGGCGAGGCGGCGGCCGACATCGTGCTCGCAGCGTTGCTCGATTCGTCTCGCCTTGAGCGATTGGCACAACAGTCAGCGGCGGACGGCACAATGCCAGGAATTGAAGAGGTCTTGGCCAGAGTCACGGAGACCGTGTTCGGGCCAGTGTGGTCGCGGCGGCCCTCGCAGCCCGTCGAGTGGGCCGTCCGCAGCCTGTTCCTCAACTACCTGATGCAGCTCGAGGCGGACACGGAGAACTCGCTCACCGTGCGCGGGCGTGCGAACGCTGAGCTTGTCAAGATCAGGGGCAGGCTCGTGACCTCCGATCCGATGGAGAAACTCATCGACTCCGAGATCCAGCGGTTCCTGTTCAGGCCGGCGGGCTCGTCGTTTGCGTTTGTGCGACCGACGGCGACCCCGCCCGGGAGCCCGATCGGATGGTGGTACGACTGTACGGGCGGCTAGATCCGTAGCTTTCGCGGGACGACCGCGGTGAATGTCGAGCCCTTGCCGGGCTCTGAGAGCGCGTCCAGCCGTCCGCCGTGCGCCTCGAGGACCTTGCGGCACGAGTCGAGCCCGAAGCCCGCGCCCTCGATGCCGAGCGTCCTGTCGACCGCACGCCCGCCTTCGAGCAGCACGCGCTCGAGCTGTTCGGGGTTCATGCCGATCCCCTCGTCGCGGAAGCTGACTGAGACTTCCTTGTCGTCGAACGTGAGGTGGACCGTGACGGTCTTCCCCGTGCCCGGTGAATACTTGACCGCGTTGCTGACCAGGTTTTCGAGCACGCGCCTGATCTTGCGACGGTCCAGATAGACGGCGCACTGCCCGACCTTCGCGTCAAGCTGGATGCGGTGGTTTTGCGCGCGCTCGGTGTGCCTTTCTGCGATCACGGCCTGGTGCAGCACGACGTTGAGGTCGAACTCTTCCGGCTGCGGCCGCCACGCGTCGTCGAGCGGCATCAAGATGTCTTTGAGGTCGTCGAGCAGCCTGTCGGCCTGTTCGATGATTCCGGTGAGGAGCTCGCGCTGCGTCTGCGGGTCGTCCACGACGCCGGGGATGAGCATCGTCTGCGCGTACCCGCGGATGACTGTAACCGGGGTCTTCAGGTCGTGCACGATGTTGCGGCGCAATGACATGCCCATGCGCTCCGTCCGTGCGACCTCATGGACCATTTCGGGGTAGATCGCCATCCGCGCCGTGACACGGACGATCATGGAGTAGAGCTTGCGCTCGTTCTCGCTAAAGCCGACCTGCTCTTGGTAACCAAGGAAGATCCATCCACGGCCCCCACGCGGCCGCTCCCATCGGGTGCCGATCAGCGTCGAGGCGTGCACGTCGAGCGCCTGCGCTAGTCGACCGAGGTCGGGGCCCTGGGTCATGTAGAGCTCGTCTTCACCGTTCGCAAGCAGCGCCTGCAACGCAGCATCGTGCGTGACCTCGTTGGAAACGTCCTTGCCGAACTCGACGAGGATAGGGTCGATCGGCTCGTCAGTCGGAAGGTGCGAAAGCTCGACTCCCTGCTTGTCGGGCGCATCGGGGTTAGCGACCGCGAGGAACGACCAATAGTGGTCCTCCGGGTCGGAAAGCAGGAGCCCGAAGAAGGAGTAGCCCGGGAACTCCTTGCGCATGTAGGCCGTGGACACGCGCAAGACCTCTCGGTTGTCGTGGCAACCGCTGAGCTCTTCGATAAGACTGAGAAGGGTGGCGTCCGCCGATCCCTGGTTCTGTCCTAACAATCCGTGTTTGCTTTCGTTCTCCAAATGATTGCGACCTATGAGTCCTTGTAGAATATCGGTATATCGGCGCGGGTCTGCAGGAGAGCCACCGCCCTTGCACCTACTCTTTGACGGCTCTGCGAGGGGTTTTGTTCTCGCTACCGCTAGATGGCCGCCTCTAAGGCTCCGATGAGCTTGTCTGCCTCGTCGACCGTGTTGTAGTGGACGGCCGAGATCCGCACGAACCCGGTGTCGAGAGGGGCGCCGAGGGCCTCGCAAAGCCGGGCAGCGTACATGTGGCCAAACCGAATGCCCAACTTGTCGCTGTTGACCTGCAAGACGAGCTGGTCCGAGTGCCTCTCGCGGTGCAAGAAGCTGACCGTTGGGTGGCGCTTTGCCTTGTCGCTCGTCCTTGGCCCGACGAGCCTGATCTGTGGCTTGGACAAGAGGTACTCAACGATCCGCTCTTGGACGGGCCGTTCGAGGTCCCTGAAGACTTCGTAAGCGGCCTCGACGGTCTTACGGTCGTGGGTAGGCGACGGGTTTCCCGCGACCAGTGAGAGGTAGTCGCCTACGCCAAGAAGTCCTGCGAGCGCCTCGTACGGCTGGCAACCGAGCTCGAACTTCCAGGGCAGGTCGCCCTCCTTGATGAAGAAGTGGTTCGGCCCCTTCACGTTCGACCACGCTTCGTGGGTGCCGAAGAGCAGCGCGATGTGCGGGCCGTAGACCTTGTAGAGCGAGAGGACGTAAAAGTCTGCGCCGAAGGCTTGCACGTCGACCGCCTCGTGCGGGGCGAACGCAACGCCATCGACCACGACGATCGCACCGATCGCGTGGGCCATCGCGGTGACGCGCTTGACGTCGAGGATGTCGCCGAGGAGGTTCGAAGTGTGCGCGACCGCGACGATCTTCGTGTTCTCGGTGAGCAGCCCACTGAGATCGTCGTAGGAGTATTTGCCCGTCTCTTGGTCGACGCCCCACCACTTGATGACCGCCCCCGCGCTCTTCAGCCGCAGCCACGGACCAATGTTCGATTCGTGATTGGTAACGCCGATCACGATCTCGTCGCCAGGCTTGATCGTGTGCGCGAGCGAGTTTCTCAGACGGTAGAGCAGGTCGGTCGTGGACGGGCCGATGGCGGTCAAGCCCGTGTCGCCGCCGTTCATCAGGACGTTGGCGAACAGCTTGGACTCCGCGACCGTTTGATCGACGATGTCTGAGGCCGGATAGCCTGCGCCCGTCTGCACGTAGCCGCGCAACATGAGGTCGCGCATCCGCTCGAGGACCTGCGCCGGTACTTGCGACCCGCCGGCGTTCTCGAAGAACGCAAATCCAGATGCAAGCGCGGGAAACTGCGCACGGGCCTGCTCGTTGGTTGTGCGGTTCGAGGTTAGGGACACAGACCTATTGTGGCACTGCTATTGGAGGCGAGTTTCGACGAGCTGGACCGGCGCGTCGGACACGTCCCTTTGGTCAGGACTGTAGTTCGGGGGCTCTGTGACCCCATAGATCGCGTGCTTTGCGCCTGTCCTGTACGCCCAACCTTGGTCACCGTAGCTCCAGTGCCAATACTCTGAGGGGTAGTTGGTCATGCCGCCCGCGAGCATCGCCTCGATGAACACCCTGCGGTTCTCTTGGACATGGGGTTCGAGGCCTGGCACCTCGGTGTGGAACGCCTTGCGGTCCATAAACTCGTACGGAGACCGCATGTCCAACTCCACGAGGTCCTTGTCGAGCAGGAACAAGTCGACAGCGCCACCGGTCGAGTGCGGGGGCGGAACGCGGTCGTTCATCGGCGCGGTGTAGCGGTTGACCACGCGCTTGAGCTGTACGTCGCTCCACTCGGGGTGGATCTTCTTGAAACGGTTCCAAGTGCGCAGGTACATGCGCCTCTGGATGTGGTGGGGGCGCCAGCCCTCCAGGACGCCGAGTCTGTAAGACTTAGGCAGTACCTTTGCAGCGGCGCACAGTTTTCTCGCGACCGACTCGCGCACGACCGTCTCGTAGCGATAGTCGAAGAACCTCTCGGTCCGAACGAGCTTGGGGCACAGCTCCAGATAGTCGACGAGCGGCTCTCCACACTCCACGATCTTGATGTGGCGGAGCTCAGTCACCGGCTCCGCGATGGACACTTTCTTCATAGGCCGCGCAACCGGGACGATACCTCCAAGAGATTTGCCATGTTCCGATCCAGCGACTTCTTCGTGCGCTCGTTCAGGAGGTTGCCCTGCACATCAAACGCGTCAGTCGCGAGTGGGAGAGTGACGAGATCGGGCACGACGAACGCGCCGTTGTGGCTCAGCGAGTTACGATAGACGTACTGTGCCCTGACTCCGCCGAAAGCGCCGGGAGAAGCGCTAATGACCGCGACCACCTTCTTGTCCCACTCGTTTTCTCCGCTCCACTGCTGGTTCTTCCTGGAGACCCAGTCGATCGCGTTCTTTAGCAACGGCGTCGGCCCAGCGTTGTACTCGGGGCCAGCGATGACGACTGCGTCCGCCCGCTTCACCTCTGCCTTGAGTTTGAGCACGTTGTCAGGGAACCCCTCGTTCTTCTCCATGTCCGCATCATAAATCGGCAGCGGCATGGTCTTGAAGTCGAAGCCGTTGACAGTCGCTCCTTTCTCAACGAGCATCGCTATCGCGACACTGAGCAGGCTCGTGTTGTACGAACCCGTCCGCAGGCTCCCTGAGATAGCAAGGACGATAGGCACTTACACATAAGACCCGGTCCGAGTGCTCGGGTTCCTATAGTCTGGGCCCTTCGCTTGAGACCAGAGTTTCAAGCGAAGGAGACAGGCGTTAGTCGCAGACGCCGTACCAGGTGCCGCTCCACGATGTCGGGTGCGACTCGCCGGACTTATGCCCGAACATGTCGATGCGCGTGTCGTCAAACGTGCCGGCGCTGACGACGAACTTCGCATGGCCGTCAACGAACACGATCGAGCCGCCGGTCGGGCTCCACTGCTGGTAGTAGTTGTACGGCGAGTCGCAGTCGTAGCCGTAGCGCGCACACCCTGGGTCCTCTGAGCGCGAGAAGAACGGAAACATCTCGAGCCGCATCGCGCGAGACTCCGCCGGAAACTCAATTGCAGTCGTCGTCACCGTCCAATCGTCGGTAAGCGGCACATTGTTCTGCGTCGACTCGCCCGAGACAGAAGTGAACAAGCAACGCGTGAACCGGTACGAGCTTCCATATGCCTTCCAGTAGGTGTCTGTGCCCGGAACATCAAGGCTCGTGTAGGGCCCGCCTCGGTCGTTGGGGCTCTTGAAGAGCCCTGTGCTCTTGGTGTACGGGCCCAGCAACACTTCGACGCCTTTGTGGCCGGGCGATCCGGCGGGCGGAAAGCTGTTGTACGCGTAGAAGATCGGCATTACGTCGTCGTAGTCGGTGAGGTAGATCGAGAGCGCCATTCCGATCTGGCGCGCCTGCGATAGCTCGACCGAGTTCTTCGCGGCCTGTTTCGCCTTTGTAAAGACCGGGAAGAGTATCGCAGCGAGGATCGCGAGGATCGCGATCACGACGAGCAGTTCAATGAGTGTGAACGCCTTTGGCTTATTCATTTGTGGTCCCTCAGACGCCGCCTGTCCCCGTTGAGCGAGGAGAGGTCGGTTTGCAAACCACTTCCCGCATTCCCTCCGCCGGCATTACCCGGATCAGGTTCTAGGGGACATCCCGCCTGTGCGAGAATCTCAGCCGTGTGTGGCGCCCCCTGCGGACAGCCAACTGTCTGAAACTATTATATCAAGAAAGACAAGGCCCGGCGGGTAACGCCGGGCCTTGTGCAGTCTTCTCTTCGCTTGTCTACGGGCAGGCGAAGTCCTCAGAGTCTCCGACGAACGTGCCTGGTATCCCGTGCATGTCGTTGTACGGGTTGGCAGGAGTGTTCGGGGCGACTTCGAGCTTCGCCTCGCTGTCGGCGAACGCGATGTCCTGTCGCCAGCCGTAGTAGGGGATCCCCGGCCTGTCGCGCGGAACGAGGTCGCTGCCAGAGCCGATCGTGCCGACCGCGTTCCACTTGTAGAACTTGGCGTGGCCGTCGGAGAAGTTGATGACGAGCCCCTCAGTGTGGCGCGGCATTCCCATGAACTTGTTGTACGTCAGTCCGATGCCCTTCGAAGGGTCGGCGAGGTTCTTGACGATGTAAGCGTCGAAGAACGCCACCGTGTTGACCACGTCCGGAATCGAAGTCTGCGACCACACCTGCGAATACTTGTTCAGTGGGGCCGGAAGCGAGCAGAGGTTCTCGCCGAACAAGCCAAGGTTCGGAGCATATGAGGCCCTTTCGACACCGCCTTGCGGCACCGTCAGGTTAAGTCCGTTCAATCGCTCCTTCCAGAACTGCCTGTTTCCGTCTGAGGGGCTGAGGAACAGCTGTACGTTCTTCATGTACGGCTGGACCGCATCGTAGACCGAGAACACGACCGGGCGAGGATCCGAACCCTCGGGGGGCTTCATGTAGGCGCTCATCGGGTAGACGTCGTCGTAGTCCGCGGCATACATCAGCGTGCTCAAGCCGATCTGCTTGAGGTTGCTGATCGATGTCGCCTTCTTGGCAGCGTCCTTGGCCTTGGTAAAGACCGGGAAAAGGATCGCAGCCAGGATCGCGATGATGGCGATCACAACGAGCAGCTCGATCAAGGTAAAGGCTTGTCTCTTCATTAATAAACTCCAGGGGAAAGGGCCCGTGCGGGCAAGGATGCGCTCACCGGGTGAACCAATATCATAGCCGATCAGTACCGAAGGGGCGCCCTATAGGTTGTTTAACTCCACTCTTTTTGCCGGGGTTCCCTAACCGTGTGCTATCTTCAAGGCGCGTGTCGTTATGAGAATCGCAGTCCAGCTCTACACCCTCCGCGACGTGCTCGAAAAGGACACCTGGGGCACCCTCCGGAGGCTCGCGGAGATGGGGTTCAAGACAGGGGAGCTGGCAGGGACCTACGGCAAGCCGCTGGCCGAGTTCGCTGCAAAGTGCAAGGAGTTCGGCCTGAGCATCATCGCCCCTCACGTCGGGATCAACGAGCTGGAGAACAAGCCCGAAGAGATCGTTTCGCTCTGCCGAGCGATGGGCACCGATTTGGTCGTTTTGCCTTGGATCGACGACGACGTCTACAAGCAAGGCTGGGCGAAGGCGGCCCAACGGATGAACGGGATCGGCGCGGCGATGAAGGCGCAGGGGCTACGGTTCCTGTACCACAACCACTCGTTCGAGTTTGAGCAGGAAGGTGGACGACCGGGCTACGACGTGCTGATCGAGGCCGCCGACCCCTCGTTCCTCAACTTTGAGATGGATGCGTTCTGGGTCAAGCACGGTGGCGGAGACCCGGTCGCGTACCTCAAGCGAATGAAGGGACGGGTCAAGACGATGCACTTCAAGGACATGAAGCCGGGAGAGAAGAAGGAAATGGAGGACGTCGGATACGGCATTCTCGACTGGAAGTCGATCATTCCTGCGGCGCAGGAGGCGGGAGTAGAGTACGCGATCATCGAGCACGACTCCCCGCCGCACGACCCGCTCCAGCACGTGGCGAAGAGCCGTGACTTCCTGATCAGCCAGGGTCTCAAAGACTGATGCGGCCACACCGAGCCGTGTGCTTCGACCTCGGCGGCGTGCTGATCCGCATCCACCATACATGGGGCGGGGCGATGCTCGCCGCAGGGCTTGACGTCTCTCGCGACCCTGGGCAGCTTGGAGGCTTCCCAGAGTTCGACCACTATCAGAACGGAGACGTCGGACTCGACGCATACCTCTTCGCACTATCGCGACATCTTGGTGTGGGGACGGAAGAAGCAGCGCGCGTGCACATGGCGATACTTCG
>JANWJY010000041.1 GCA_025451715.1 Fimbriimonadaceae bacterium
AGCGAAGTGATCGCGATGCCGATCAGTACGACCGCGACCAGCACCTCGATCAATGTGAATGCGCTCTTATATCCTCTGTTCAAGCTCACCTGCCTGCCACTCTTGCTCGCTCGACTCTTCCAACCGGTCTAGTCCCCTTACTGCGGCCCCATCCCTGCCCTCGATATTCACGTGGTATACGTACGAACCGTCCTCGACTTCGACACCCGCGTCGAGCCCGGAGCCGTCCGGATAGAACTGCAGATTCCAGTCAGCCTCCGATGTGAAGGCTCCATCGAGCGTGAACGCCGAGAGAGTGACGAGGGCGGGCAAAGGAACCGCCTTTTGCTCGCTCGCGGCGAGCGTCTCTAGGTCCAGAGATTCAAAGACGAGCACTCGACGTTCGTCGTCGTACCTCACCTGCACGGTCTGACCGGACTCGATCGCGATCAAGCGTGCGTCAGTGCCGATCCTCAAAAGAGCGCTAGCAAAGTCGCGCGTCGCCTGCCCCGACTGGAGGGCCGCAAAGCGAGGCAATACTGCGACCGCCATCACACCAATCAGTGCGACGACGATCGTGACTTCGACCAGGGTAAAGGCGCGCCTATTCACCAGATTCGATAATGTCCTGGTTCTCGCCTTCGCCGCCCTCGATGCCGTCCTTTCCTAGCGAGTAGAGGTAATAGCTCTCATCACCACCAGGCCCCGGAAACTCGTAGACGTACTCTGTACCCCAAGGGTCAGGTGCAATCGGCTTTCGGGGATAGGGGCCCTTCCAGTTCTCCACGTCTGCCGGTGCCTCGTTCAATGCGCTCAGGCCCTCGTCCGAGGTCGGATAGCGGCCGCAGTCGATCCTGAAGGTCTCCAGCATGTTGCTGATCGTGGCCAGGTCCGCCTGTGCCCGGGCGGTCTTCGCGTCGCCCGCACGGCCGATGAGCCTCGGTACGATCATTGCCGCGAGAACGGCAATGATCAAGATGACGACAAGCAGCTCGATGAGCGTGAAGCCACGCCTGGAATTTCGTCCTCGAATTGTTCTCATTTATGTTCCTACTTGATCAGCTCCTGCGCCCCAAAGATCGGGAGGAGCACGGACAGGACCACGAACGCGACGAACGCGCCCATGACCAAAACTATGATGGGCTCGACGAGGGTCGTCAGCCGCCGCAAACCTTGTTCAACCTCAAAGTCAAGGCTGTCGGAGACGCGGTTGAGCATCTTTGGCAGGTCGCCGGTCTCCTCGCCGATCGCGACCATGTGCGTGAGCACGGGAGGAAAGTCGCCTGCGTCACGCATCGCTCCGGCTATCGTCTTGCCTTCCTTGACCTCTTGACCGACCACCGCGTTGCTCCTGATGAAGACGGAGTTGCCCGCAGCCATCCCGGCGAGGTGCAGCGCGTCAAGAATCGGTACGCCGCCTTTGACGAGCGTGCCCAGGACGCGCGCGTACCTGGAGACGATCGCCTTTTTCGCGACCTTCCCGATGCCAGGAGCCTTGAGGACGGCCGCGTCGCGCGCTTCTTTGCCCGCTGGCGTCCCAAGATAGAATTTGAGACCCACGATCAGAATAACGAGCCCGACGAGGATCTCGATCCAGTAGCCAGTTATTACAGCGGTCGTTGCGAGGAGGATCTTGGTCGAAAGTGGCAGCGTGTCGCCGAGCCCCTCGAACACGACGGTCAGCCGCGGTACCACGAACGCCAAGAGGAAGATCACGACGAACACGGCAGTGAAGGTCAGTACCGCAGGATAAATCATCGCGGAGACGATCTGGCTTCGGCGCGCGACTTCGTTCTCCATCAGGTCCGCGAGACGTGTGGCGGACTCGGAGAACTGTCCGCTCGCCTCGCCTGCGCGCAGCGTCTGCGTGAACATGGGTGGGAAGAACTTCGGAAACTTTTCGAGCGCCTGACTCACCGGGAGGCCCCTCTTGACGTCCTCGAGCGCTTCTTCCGCGATGTGTGCGAGCTGTGCGCTCTCCGTCTGTTCGGAAAGGATCCGCAGCACGCGGTCGAGCGGGAGCCCTGCGCCGGAAAGGTCGGCAAGGCGCCTTGTGAAGAGCGCGATGTCGCCCTTGGTCGTGCGGCCCTTGCGCTCCTCGACCTTCGACTCTGACGATCGGACGCTTCGCCGCGACTCCTCGTTCATCTCGAGGACGTAGCGGCCCTCGGCCGTCACGGCGGCGATCGCTGCGCGCTTGTCGGACGCATCGATGAAGCCGGTCCTCTTGCGTCCGCTCGGCTCCATCGCCGTGTACGAGAAGGTCGTCATAGGATGTCGTCCCTCTGGCACACCCTGAGGACCTCTTTGGCGGTCGTCGCGCCCTCGAGCACCGCGAGCCGGCCGTCGCCAAGGAGCGTCCGCATACTTTGGTTCTTGAGTGCGTGCGTTCTGATGTGGCTGGCTGGCTCTCGCTCGACGGTCATCCTTCGGACTTCGTCGTCGACCGCGAGCAGTTCAAAGACTCCGCGCCTGCCACGGAAACCGGTCCCTCCGCACTTGTCGCAGCCCTCGCCCTTCATGAACGGGAAGTCGATGCGATAGTCCTCTGGCTTGAGGCCGAGCGCGATGAGCGCGTCGTCGGTCTCGCGGTGTGGCTTCGAGCACGACTTGCAGTTCATTCGGACGAGCCGCTGGGCGAGCACACCGACGATAGAGCTGGCCGCGAGGTACGGCTCGACGCCCATGTCGAGCAGTCTCGTGATCGCAGACGGAGCGTCGTTCGTGTGCAGGGTGCTGAAGACCAAGTGGCCCGTCAACGCCGCATGGATCGAAATCTCAGCCGTTTCGTGGTCTCGGATTTCACCGACCATGATCACGTCCGGGTCTTGTCGCACGATGCTGCGCAGGCCGCTCGCGAAGGTAAGGCCGATGTTCGGCCGCACCTGGATCTGGCCAATGCCTGCGACCTGGTACTCGACCGGGTCTACAATAGTTAAGATGTTTAGCGCCGGCGAGTAGATCTCTTGCAGCGCCGCGTAGAGCGTCGTCGACTTTCCTGAGCCGGTCGGGCCCGTGACGAGGAGCTTTCCGTAAGGCACGTGGATGAGCTTTCGGAACTGTTCGAGCATGTCCGCTCGCATGCCGAGCTGTTGCAGCCCGAGCATGGCCGTGCCCTTGTCGAGAATACGGAGAACTGCGCGCTCACCGAGCACGGTCGGCACGATCGAGACGCGGATGTCGATGGACCTGCCGGCGATCGTGATCTTGATGCGTCCGTCCTGCGGGAGTCGTCGCTCGGCGATGTTCATCTCGGCGAGGATCTTGATGCGCGAGACGATCGCGGCGTGCATGCGCTTCGGCGGTGTGATCGTGTCGTGCAGGATGCCGTCCAGACGGAACCGGACCTTGACCTCCCTCTCGTAGGGCTCGATGTGGATGTCGCTGACGCCGTCGCGCACGGCCTGCGCAAAGATCAGGTTGACCATCTGGATGACGGCGGCCTCGCCGGCCATCCGCTGCAAGTCGGCCAGGTCGGTCTCGTCGCCCGCGTCGATCGTGAGGTCTTCGCCGGGGAGCTCGGCGATCATGCCTTCGAGGAACCGGTCCTCGATCTTCTGTCGGATCAGGATCGGGTCGGCGAGCGCTGGGCGCACGGGGATGCCGATCAAAACGCCGAGGTCGTCTACGCTGCGCAGCTTCTCGATGGCGCCGATGAGCACGACCAGCACTTCCCCGTCCTTCCGGAGCGGGAGGACTTGGTTCTGGAGGGCGAAGTCGCCGGGCACCAGGTCCAGCGCCTCCGGGTCGGGCTTCACGTCGATCAGGTCGACGAACTCAAGTCCTAGGTGACCGTTCATGCCCGCCTTTGCAGCCTGTAGCTTTAGCTCGTCGATCATCGCAACGCGCACCCATGCATACGCCAGTACAACGTGCGACGGGTTCCATAGTTCATGTCCAGGTTCGAATTGACTCTAAAGACCCAAGCAAGTATGTGGAGCCTCTAACGCCATAGTTAGGGTGAGTCTGTGCCAGAATCCGGCCACATTGCCGCACACCCCGAGGATTCTATGAAAACTTCTCCACCCTTGGCCCGACTCAGCCTCGCGCTCGTTGCTCTGACGCTGGCAATCTCACCTGCCCTTGCTGACAGCTATGTGCTGAAGAACGTCCGGATCGTCACACCCGGGAAGGCGACGGTCGAGGGCGGAATGATCATCGTCTCCGACGACAAGATCGTACACGCCGGCGCTCCGACGTCGTTCGAGGCCGGGTTCACCGAGATCGACTGCTCCGGGCTCACCGCTTATCCCGGTTTCATCGACGCCTACTCGCGAGCGGGGCTCACGCTGCCGGCGGCACCGACGAACGGCACACCGCCGAGTGCGGTCGACGGCCCGCTCGCGACGATGTGGCACGAGAACCGAAAGGGGGTGTTCGCCGACCTTGACGTCGCGACATACATCGACGTCAAGGCGCTGCAGTCGCGTCACAAGCAGGGCGTGACCACCGCGATGCTCGGTTCCGGGCGCGGCGCTTTCTGTGGGCTTACCGTGGTGGCGGCGATGATCGAGGCGGAGAAACCGGTCGTTTTGGCTCCTCGTGCCTTCCAAGAGATGACGCTCAGCTCGCAGGGCGCGGGCTATCCCGGCAGCGCAATGGCGCGCATCGCCTTCCTCCGGCAGCTGCTCTTCGACGGCGAGTACTACCTCGCGCACCCGCCGCAGAACGGCGAGGTCGACGCGGTCGTGTCAGCGATCGGCGAGGTGGCAAACGGCCTCCAGCGCGCGCTCTTTGCCGCCGACTCCGAGCGCGACATCCAGCGGGCGCTCAACATCGCCAACGAGTTCGGGATCAAGATGACCTTGTACGGCACCGGCTCGGTGCACGAGCACGCCGACGCGCTCAACGAAAAAGGCATCGCCGTGATCGCGCAGGCCGCGTTTGCGCGAGAACCGCGCGTCGAGCAGAACGAGGACCCGGTGCGCCGGCTCAACGACCCGCCGCTCGAATACCTGCGAGAGCAACACGACATCTGGAAGGACGGATGCCTCGCGGTCGTCAAGCTTCAGAAGGCGGGCGTCAAGTTCGCCTTCTCCAGCGACGGAGACACCGACATCTTTCTCCAGAACGTGCGCAAGCACATCGATCTCGGGCTGCCGAAGGACGCCGCGCTCCGCGCTCTGACCATCGACGCCGCTGATATCCTGGGCGTCGGCGACAAGGTCGGAAGCATCGAGGTCGGCAAGCTAGCAAACCTCGTGCTGATGGCCGGCGAGTTCGATAAGTCCGACTCGAAGATCAAGCACGTGTTCGTCAACGGCAAGAAGTTCGACATCGCGGAGGGCAACTGAAAATGAAGCGACTCTTAACTCTCAGCCTCGCGGCCCTTGCGGCCGCCATTGTATTTGGCCAGAGCCCAATCGAGCTGGCAAAGGACCGCGCTCCGAAGATCAAGACCAGCGGAAACGTGCTGATCAAGAACGCAACGGTGCTCACGGTCACGAAGGGCGACCTTCAGGGGACCGACGTGCTCGTGCGCAACGGAAAGATTGCGCAGATTGGGAAGGGGCTAAGTACACCCGCTGGCTTTGCTGTCGTCGACGCGACCGGCAAGGTCCTTATGCCTGGCATCGTCGACACCCACTCCCACCGCGGGATCGACGGCACGAACGAAGGCAGCGACGCGATCGTGGCCGAGGTGCGCATGGGCGACGTGGTCAACCCCACGGCGCGGTCGATCTGGCAGGCGCTAGCGAGCGGCCACACATCGGGCCTGCTGCTGCACGGCAGCGCGAACCCCGTCGGAGGCGAGAGCGTCGTCGTCAAGTACAAGTTCGAACGGCCGATGAGGGAGCTCGCCGTCCCCGACGCGCCGCGAATGATCAAGTTCGCGCTAGGCGAAAACGTCACGCGACTGACGGGCACGAACACGACGCGGTTCCCCGGTTCAAGGATGGGAGTCGAGGCGGCGTACCGCCGTGCCTTCGAAGAGGCGCGCGAATACAGAAGGTTGCAGAACAGCACCGACGGCAACGACGTGCGCAAGGACCTGCGGCTCGAGACCCTTGCCGACATCCTCGACGGCAAAGTGTGGGTCCACTGTCACAGTTATCGCGCGGACGAGATGCTCATGATGGTGCGACTCGGCCAGGAATACGGGTTCAAGATCGGCGCGATGCAGCACTCCCTCGAGGCCTACAAGATCGCGCCTGAAATGGCAAAGGCCGGTGTAGGCGCTGGGATGTTCTCGGATCACTGGGGGTACAAGCTCGAGGCGTACGACGCGATCCCGTTCAACGCCGCGATCTGTTGGAAGGCGGGTGTGAACGTCTCGATCAACACCGACGGTCTGAGCGGCACGTCGACGTTGAACATCGACGCCGCGAAAACGATGCGCTACGGTGGAGTGCCCGCGAACGAGGCGCTCAAAATGCTCACGATCAACCCTGCGAAGCAGTTGGGGATCGATCACAGGACAGGGAGCATCGAGGTCGGCAAGGACGCCGACATCGCGATCTGGGACGGCCATCCGCTGAGCGTCTACTCCAAGCCGTGGATGACACTCGTCGAAGGCGAGGTCTACTTCCAGCGCCGCGACGCGTTCGGGGTTGATTCGAAATCGCTGATCAAGTCGAAGCTCGACGATTACACGTACAAGACCGAGCCGCCGGTGCCCAAGAAGGCCCGCGCATACGCGATCCGCAATGCGACGCTGCATACGGTCACTAACGGCACGATCGAGAACGCGACGATCGTCGTGCGCGATGGCAAGATCACGGCCATGGGCAGGAACGCGGCGATCCCGAGCGGGGCAACTGTCATCGACGGCCGCGGCCAGCACGTCTATCCCGGCTTCATTGACTGCGGAACCTCTATCGGCCTGCAAGAGATCAGCGGAATCGCCGCGATGGGCAGGCCGAACGAGCTGGGAACGATCCAGCCCGACCTCGACGCCGTGACTTCGCTTTTCATCGAGAGCGCGTTCTTGGGCACTGCCGCGTACAACGGCATGACCATGTCGCTATCGAAGCCGAGCGGGGGCACAGTCTCCGGCCAGGCGGGACTGATCCGTCACTACGGGCTTTCGACGGAGGAGCTTGGCTTGAAGCGCAAGGCGGCGCTGGTCGTCAGCTTCCCGACGACGATGTTCTTCCCGGGCCTCGAGCAGCTTCTTGAACAAATGTGCTGCGACGCGAGCTCGTGGAGAGAGCTGAACCTCGGCTTTCTCGATGGTGTGCTCCCTCCGCCGAGCGTTTACCATGCACAACTGCACGCCGACGACCAGCAAGGTCAAGGGCAGGGGCAGGGCCAGGGCCGCCAAGGCGGTGGACCTGGAGGAGGAGGGGGCGCGAGCCCCGAACAGATCACCGAGCGGATCAAGGAGCTCGACGACTACTTTGCGAAAGCGCGGGACTACGCCACTTCGACCCCCATGGTCAAGGACCTGCGGATGGAGGCGATGCGCCCGTACGTCATCGGCGAGAAGCCGGTCGTGATGGCCGCACGCACCGCCGCGACGATTCGCGCCGCGGTCGACTTCGCCAAGCGCAATAAGCTCAAGGTCGTTCTCACTGGTGCGGCCGAGGCTTGGAAGGAGGCCGCTCTGCTCGCTCGCGAGAACATCCCGGTGGTGTTCACTCCATGGGGCGAGGCGTGCCTGTCTGCCAACGCGCCGACATCTCAGTGGGACCCGTACGACACGGGCTACGTCGCACCGTCGATCCTCGCGAAGGCCGGCGTTAAGTTCGGCTTCGAGATGGGCGACGACGCGATGGTGATGAACATCCCGTTCCGCGCCGGCATGGCGTGCGCGTACGGGCTCTCGCGCGACGACGCGATCAAGGCGCTGACCCTCTGGCCCGCGCAGATGTACGGCGTCGCCGACCGCGTCGGGTCACTGGAGGTCGGAAAGGACGCCGAGTTCTTCGTCTGCGAGGGCGACCCGCTGGACACGACCGCGAACATGCGATATCTGTTCATCGGCGGACAGCCAGCGCCGGTGGCGAGCCGGTTCACGATGTTTCGCGACAAGTATATGGCTCGGTTGGGCAACTGAGATGGGGCCTCTCTTAGTAGTGTAAATGTGCCGCTGGAGGGGGTATTCAGCCGCCGTTGACGACGTCCTTGTGGATCGTCTCAATTCGGCGGATGATCCCGTTCGAGCGCATGACGATCGACTCCGTCGCCGCATACCCGCGCTTGTAGCGCACGCCCTTGAGCAGGTCCCCGCTCGTGATCCCTGTCGCCGTAAACATCACGTTGCCGCGCGCCAGGTCACGCGTGTGGAACACGCGGTCGACGTCGCCGTCGATCATCGTTTGCGCTCGCGCGCGCTCGTTGTCGTCCTTGAACTTCATTCGTGCTTGCATCTCACCGCCACTGCACAGGACGGCAGCGGCAGTGATCACTCCTTCAGGCGCGCCTCCGATGCCCATCAGCCCGTCGACACCTGAATCCGGATCAAGCGCCGCGATCGCAACCGAAAGGTCTCCGTCCGGCACGAGGTGCACGCGGCACCCGGCCTCGCGCAGTTCGTTGATCAACAATTCGTGCCGCGGCCTTTCCAAGATGCCGATGATGCACTCGTCCACGTCCTTGCCAAGTGCCTTCGCGATCAGCCGCACGTTGACGCGCGCCGGAAGAGTGATGTCGACCACGCCGACGCACTCGGGACCGACTACTAGCTTCTCCATGTAGCAGTCCGGCGCGTGCATCAGGAACCCCTCGCCTTCTACCGCCGCCGCCAGGACCGAGATCGCGTTGGGGGTGCCGTTCGCGCAGAGGTTTGTGCCTTCCAACGGATCAACGGCGATCTGGATGCTCGGCGAATCGCCGCGCCCGAGCGTCTCGCCGATGTACAACATCGGCGCCTCGTCGCGCTCTCCCTCCCCGATGACGATGGTCGCGCACATGTCCATCGCGTTGAGCTTTGTGCGCATCGCCTCACACGCTGCCTGATCGGCCTCGTCGCGCTTGCCCTTGCCGACCCATCGGCTCGAGGCCAGCGCCGCCGCCTCGGTCACCTGCAAGAAGTCGAGCTGCTTGTATCCGTCCACTAGGGGTCAAGTTTACAGCACGCCCGTCAAACCGTGGAGGGCGCACTCCGTCCGCGCCGTCCTATTGCTCCGTAACCGGCAAAAGTAACATCCTCTCTGGATGTCCCACAAAGACCTCGAGCAGCGCCGGTCGGCCATAGAAATGAGCCCAGACGAGTTCCGCGATGCTGGACACGCGCTCGTCGACCAGCTCGCCGACTTCTGGGCAGATCCAGGCTCAAAACCGCTAACCCATGGCGACGACCCAGAACAAGTTTGGTCTCTCCTTGAGCGCAGGCGCCTGCCTGATAACGGCAAGGATCCTGCCTCAATCCTACACACAGCCTTTGATATCCTCCAGAGGGGCTCTCTCCTCAACGGGCACCCAAAATTCTTCGGATACATCACCGCCGGTGCGGCACCGATCGGTGTCCTGAGCGAGCTCCTGGCTTCGGGTTTCAACCCCAACACCGGCGGATGGCCGCTCTCCCCTGTTTCTAGCGCGATCGAGCTGCAGACCATCCAGTGGATCGCGGAACTGATCGGTTACCCGACGCCGTGCGGCGGCGCGCTTTGCAGCGGCGGCAACATGGCCAACATGCTCGGCTTCTGGGCCGCCCGTACAGCAGTCTTAGGAAAGGATGTCCGTTCGCAAGGGATAGCGAACAGAACGCTCCGGGCATACGCATCCGCGGCAACGCACACATGGCTACAAAAGGCGGGCGACCTTTCCGGCATCGGTTCCGACAACGTCGTAATGATCCCGATCGACAGTAACGAACGCATGGACATCGGTGCGCTAAAGGCGGCGATTGAAATGGACGAGCGAGATGGGAAGACGCCGTTCGTCGTCGTCGCTTCTGGAGGAACCGTCTCCACCGGCGCGACTGACGACCTGCGTGCGATTCGTGAGATATGCGACGAGCATGGGATCTGGATGCACGTCGACGGAGCTTATGGTGCTTTCGCAGCGTGCCTACCAGAAAACCCCGACGACATCCAAGCGCTCAATCTTGCCGACAGCGTTGCGCTCGATCCTCACAAGTGGCTCTATGCGCCGCTCGAAGCAGGTTGCGTGCTCACTCGCCATCGCCAGCAACTCATGGACGCGTTTTCTTACCGCCCGCCTTACTATCACTTTGAAAGACAGGACTCCGACGATTGGTGCAACTTCTACGAGCTAGGCGTGCAGAACTCGCGTGGGTTCCGAGCATTGAAAGTCTGGACAGCACTGCAGCACGCAGGCCGCAACGGATACGTCGAGTCGATTCGCCAGGACATCGCGCTCGCCCGTGCGATGGCCGGTTACGCGAACGTACATCCAGAGATCGAACTGCGGTCTTGTCGCCTCTCGATTGTGACTTTTCGCTATCTTCCCCTTGGCCCCCAATCCACCGACCTGCTCAACTCCCTCAATCAGCGCATCCTCGCGGAAATGCAGGCTGGTGGCGAGGCGTTCGTCAGCAACGCGGTCATCGATGGCGACTACTTGCTGCGGGCCTGCGTCGTGAACTTCCGAACCCGACTCTCCGACGTCATCGAGACGATCGACCTCGCGGTCCGCCTCGGCAGCAAGATCCATGGGCAGTCGCCTGCGCCCTCGGACTCATGACCCGGGGCTCACCTCCCGATAACCCTAGGTAGAATCCAGCCCCTTGTTGCCGCGTAGCTCAGTTGGTAGAGCAGCTGACTGTTAATCAGCGGGTCGTAGGTTCGAGTCCTACCGCGGCAGCCATACAGATTCTTCGCAAGCCATCGGGTCACGCAGGCTACACCACGTACCCGCGCACGCCGAACGGGACGCTGGAGTTGTTCGAGATGACCAGCGAGCCGTCCTCCTTGAACTCCGTCTGGTAGTCCACGCCGACGCCTCCCTCCACGATCTTCTCCACGCTCGCCTTCGCCAGCTTCTTGCCGGAAGCCTTGATCACGGCGGTCACCGAACTCGCGTAGTAGCACTCGAGCACGACGAGCTGGTCGTTGATGATCTTCCACACGGCCGGATTGTCCTTCTTCAGCTTGTTGACCGCGGGCTGGATCGTCAACTGGCTCTGCGTCACGAATGTCCTGCCCGTGACGCCGGAGACCTTGAAGTCGACGTCGTACGACTTGCTGCTCTCGCCGGACACTTTCAAGATCCCGAGCACAGAGCCGCTGCCCTTGAACGACTTCGACCCGGAGAGCGTCCCGTATAGGATGTTCGCCGACTTGTTCGATGAGACGTAGTCCGCAGGGTCTGCGTTGAGCGCCTGCCACACCGTGCCCATCGGCCGCAGGTTCGACCTCTTCAAGATCGTGCCAGGGATACAGTCCTCCGATCCGATCTTCAAGAAGAACAGGCCCGGCATCCGTTCCTTCATAAAGTCAAAAAAGTCCATATGATCATCCACCTGCGCCTACGTACGGCGCGTCGCCAAGGTTACTACACGGTTCTTGCCCCAAGCCGTAGTCTGCCTCCATTTAATGGCTCTCTAAGGAAGCGGTCGCAAAAAAGAGCTTGGTCGACGATGCGGCCGACCACCTGGGTCACACGGGTAGGTGGACGTGCTCGCGCATGACGACGTACCCCCACACTTTGAAACCGAGCCGCTTGTGCGCCGCGTCGAGGTGCTTCAGGAAGAGTTCGCAGTCGTCAAACGAGGAAGTACCTCGGGCGGCGGTGGGTGGAGAAGGTCAGCTCGTGCGCGTGGCCCGGCTCGTTGTATGAGACCCTCTTGCGCTCTTTCGGCACGCGCTCAGATTACTCTCCTGGTGTCCCAAGGGGACCTGGGTGATCCGGTAGGTCATCCCGACTGCATCGGGAACTTCGGCCCAGGCCACCCGTCCGTTGCGGTCCAGGATCACGGTGCGGTTGTGCAGAAAAAGGCATGGCTGCTCTTACAGAACAACCATGCCCAGAATCAGGAAAAGGGGTGGCCGAGGGATCACCCCAGCCACCCGCCGTGCCACACGGAAAGTGAAGAACAGGTAGCAGAAGACTACTCCTGGCCACTTGTCATTATTATCTACCGTGATTCAGTGAGTTTACGCTCGATCCTCGATATCAGTTCAGAACTCATCGCAAATCCAGATTCCGACAACTTCTCGTTCATCTGTTTTAGCAAATCCAACAGACTCGAAATCTGCCTCTCGTTATATACTGCCTTCACTCTTGCGACAAATAATGGATTCGAGGGTTCGGTCTCATAATCTAAGCGACTTTCAAGCGCCTCTATGAAATGCCAGAGATCAGCCCGCTGATCTCTAATAATCTCAATAGTATTGAGAATATAAGCAGGCAGCAATAAGAGGAAAGCATCAAGTGTAATCAGATGAACTTCATCTGGCAATTCTTTTGCCAGCTTCAGCGTTAGCAGTTCACTCCAGTGTTTACCTCCAAGTACTCTGTTAATCTCTACTTTATCAAGGCTGCATTCTCCTGGTGTCTCGTTATAAACAGACACTGAAACAGCAGGCAATTCATATAATTCTGCATCAATTTGCCAATTATTTGATTTTTCCATTCATCAACCTCAAGCAATAGTCTATTCTGTTTTGAACATCTTGCCTTTGTTGTCTGTGACCTGGGTTTCCACCCTTGTAGCAGATAACATCACGAGTATGGCGGAGTTTCTTGCATCTCTTGTTCCTTTCAATGATCTCATTGATCTCCTTTGCGTCTCGAGGCATTTGCAACTTCGGGATACCCTTACAAGTATATCGCAATCCGGGTCGCTTGCATGCACCATTTACAAGTTGGTTTAGTCTGCTGAGTGTGACAGGGTCGCATTGCGGAATTCTTGTCCCACATGGTTCACCCTGAGGATCAGGGAATATACTGTCGGCTATGCCTTCTCCTATCGTAGTCAGGAGTCCCGATGGCTTTCCTACTTCATAGTTTGCCAATTCAATACAGGCAAATGCTCCATTAAGGATTATGCAGCATCTAATATAGGCAACAGGAGGCAAACAAACTGAGCCCTCGAGCCCACCTGGAGGTCCTCCGGGCCTAATGCCAGGGCCTGGCCTGCCAAGCGGATTCCAGGGAGGCTGCCGGAATGGATTGGGGGGTTCGAGAAAAGGCTCGGGTGGTTCCACAAGCGGTGGCATTTCTAGCAAGCCACCAAACAGATTTCCACTTCCAACTCTATCATTAATACTCTCTAGCTGCCCTCCAAAATAATCTAGATTGTTAATGGGATTAGATGACGCATACTTATAGTCTCCACTTGTCTCGAGAGGATCCTCGGACGTCCATAACCCAAGAGTGCTATCGTATGTTCGCAAGCGTACATACTTATTAGTATCTGAACCCAGATAACCCCAGACTCCAAACCACAGGAATTCCGGATCAATACCTGCACCTGTTTTATTCAGTTGCGAGCCATATGGTTTATATCTATATGTATTGACAACAGCGCCGGTCTCATTGACCGTCGCCGTCACAGAGCCGAGGGAGTCCGGGAGGTACCCGGTGCGGGCACCTCCTGCCGCCTCACCGATGATCTCCCCGTCTATTGAATAGTAGCTTTTTGTTAGTGCCATTTCAGATCTCTCCTAGATACTCGCTTCCGTCCCAAACGAGCGTGGTCGTGCCGCCTGATGTGATTTCCGAACGCTTGAGCCCGTCGCCCGCATACGTGTATGTAACAATGGTTGCGTCGGATTTGTGCGTCGCCAACCGGTTTTCCTTGTCGTAGGACATCGTGACCGCGTTCGAGCCCTGTAGGGCCGTGACGGTCAGGTTGCCGTCGTCGTCGTACGAGTAAGTCGTAACGAGCGAGCCGTCGGTGCTCGTGGTGAGCTGCCCGAAGGCGTTGTAGCTGTACGTCACCACTCCACCTGTCTCACTGGAAGTGAGGCGGTCGTCGTTAGCGTTGTACGAGTAGTCGTACGTGTGGGTGTTGAGCCCGGTGGTCGCGTCCTGCGTCAGACGGCTCTTCGCGTCGTACGTGTACGTCGTGCGCGAGCCGTTCTTGTCCAGAACCACTGTGCGGTTTCCTATGTTGTCGTAGGTATACGTGAACTGCTGAGTTGGGCTGATACTTCCAGTCTTGGTTACGATAAGACTGACCGGGCGACCAACCGCCTCATATGTCCATAGGACATCGTAGCCGTTGCCTCCACTCCTATACTGCAGCGTCGTGCGCCTACCGACGGCGTCGTAGGCGAAGGTCGTCGTGTCACCGTCCGGATCGACGAAGGTCGACTTGTTGCCGTCGTCGTTGTAAGTGAACGTCCTAACGCCACCACCCGGCTCAACCAGCTTAGTGCGCTGGCTTGCCGCGTCGTAAGTATACGTCTGCACCAGCGATCCTGGGTCAGTCCGACCGGACATTCGGTTCAGCGAGTCAAACGCAAACGTAGACGTTCCTGTCGAGCCCTGCATCGTCGTCGTGTTGCCGTTGGCGTCATAGCCGAAGGTCACTCTCGTTGCGTCTGCGTAGAGCGTTGTCGCTAACCTGCCGATAGCGTCATACGTGTATGTCGTGACATCGCCGCTCGGGAGCTTGCGCGTCGCACGCCTGCCTATCGCGTCGTAGGTGTAGGTCGTGGCCTTGTTCACCTGGTTGCGTATGCTCGTCATTTGCCCCGTGTCGTCGTAGGCCATGGTTATCAGCCCGTTGAGCGGGTCCTTGATGACGGTGTTCTGGCCCGCGTCGTCGTAAGTATACGTCGTGCGCCCGGCTAACGGGTTCACGCTGGCTTCTGGGCGGTTCGCAGCATCGTAGACGGTCGTACTGATGTTCAGGTTCGCGTCGATCACCGTCACGACGTTGCCGACTGCGTCGTACGCGTAGGTCGAGCGCTTTCCAAGCGCGTCGATCGAGGCCTTGGTGCGGCCCGCGTCGTCGTACTCTGTTGACGTGATCGCGAGTTTGGCGTCGATGACCGTAACTGCCTGTCCTGCTGCATCGTACGAGTACGTCGTACGGAAGCCAAGCGGTGTGACGCTCGCCTGCACGTGCCCTGCGTTGTCGTACACCGTCACCCAGGACTTGCCGAGCGGGTTGGTCACTGTCGTCGTCTGTCCAGCGGCGTCGTACGCGAAGGTCGAGACGTTCGTCCCCGCGTCCATCACAGTGACTAGACGCCCAGCAGAGTCGTAGGAGTTCGTCGTGCGGTTGCCCTTGGCGTCCACCGACGCCATGAGCTGACCCGCCGAGTCCCACACGCTGGTCGTACGGTTGCCGAGCGCATCGACTGTCGCTTCTATGCGGTTGGAGTCGCTCTCATACAGCGTCGTGGTGACGTTTTCGAGCGCATCTTTGACCGTTTCGACCCCGCCGACATTATTGTATGTGACAGTCGTGCAGTTGGTGAGCGGGTCTTGCTGCTCGACGACACCACCGTTGCTGGAGTACGCCGTCGTCCAGGTCTTGCCGAGCGGGTTGGTGGTCGCAGTCGGCCTGCCGAGCGCGTCGTAAGCGTAGGTCGTGCGCTTGCCGAGCTCGTTGATCGACGCCTCGAGCCTCCCGTCCTTGAAGTACACGCTGGTCGTGTAGTTGAGCCTTGCGTCCTGCACCGACTCCAGCCGCCCCACCGCGTCGTAACTATAGGACGTGCGGTTGCCGAGCGGGTCGACGTCCGCAGTCTTCTGCTTGGAACTGTTGTACGACGTCACCCACGACTTGTCGAGCGCGTTGGTGAACGTGGTCAGATAGCCCATCGTGTCGTAGAGGTAGGTCGTCACCTTGTCGAGCGGATCCTTCTCCGTCTCGGGCTTCGCCCACCTGTTGTACGTCGTGGTCCAGCGCTTTCCGAGCGGATTAACCACGGCCGTGCGCAGACAAGAGTCGTACACGTAGGTGGTCTTCTCGCCAGCCGGGTTGATCACCTCGGTCACGTTGTCGCCCGCATCGTAGACGTAAGTCGTTTTTCGTCCGAGCGCGTCGGTCGAAGTCTCCAACCGGTTCAGAGAGTCGTACGTGTTGGTGGTGATGCCGCCGTCACTGGCGACCACGCTCGCGACGTTGCCGTCCGCGTCGTAGTTGAAGGTCGTGACCAGCCCTCGCTGGTCCGTGCGGGTCGCCATTAGGCCGTCGCCGTTGTAGGTGAAGGTCTCCCGGTTGCCGCGCACGTCGGTGCGGCCGGTCATCTGCCTGGTCGTGTACGCCATCGTGGTGTTCTCACCGAGAGCGTTGATGATAGTCGTGAGGTTGAGGGACGAGTCGTACTGGTACGTCGTGCGATTGCCCATAGCGTCCCTGTACGCCTCGAGCAGGCCGAGCGAACTGTTGGTCCAGGTCTCGCTGATGCTCAGCGGCCTGGTCTCGCTCGCCTTGAACCCGTTGCCGTCGTAGGTGTACGTTATGGTGTACCCCTCGGGCAAGTTCGTGCTCGTGAGGTTGCCACCTCCGAGCTCGTAGTTGTAGGTCGTCAGCGCGCCGGTCGGAGACTGCACGGTGTTCTGCGCGGTCGTCTCGCCGTGTGAGTAGGTGTACGACCAGATCCCGCTTCCGACGGCCATGGTCGCGACCTGTCTGGCCGCGTTGTACATGTATGTCGTGCGAAATCCGCGCGGGTCCTCGATCGTGTGGAGCATTGTGTTCGGACTGCCTGCCCCTGCGAACGAGTAGCCGTACTTGGTGGTGCAGCCCGTCGGCGCGATGATGGTCGTGAGCTGTCGCCCCGCGTCGTACTGGAACGTCCAGCGACGGTTTGCCCAGTCCTCGATGCTGCTCAGCAATGATGTAGGGCTACTAGCGACGTAAGTGAAGGTCACCTTGTCGCCGCCGGGGGCCGTGATGGTCTTGAGAAGACCGGCCTCGCCGCTGGTGCCGTAGGTGTAGGTCTGCGCGACGCCCGTGGGCGTCACAACTCGAATGATTTCGTGCCTATTGCCAGCCGTCTGCTTTTCATAGATCACCTTCATCCCGTTCGTGTAGTGCTCGGTGAACTGGCCTGACGCGTAGCTGAGGGTCGTGCGGTAGCCGTCGTTGGCCGCAGAGTAGGTCGTGACGCCTCCTCCGCTGCCGACCTCGTTGTAGACGTACCGGCTCCGGTCGCCTTTGACGATCATCGCGGCGTTGCCCGGCGGGGGGTTCTCACTGCCGCCGCCGGGGCCGTCCTCTTCGACGTCATCGGCATAGGTGACGACGTACGTCTTCGGGCTCGCCGAGCGTCGCCACCCGTATTCCTCGTTGAAGTCGGAGGCAGAGCTGTAGAAGAACCCGATGTTGAGGTTGAAGGCCTTGGCCTTCAGCACGATCTCGGGGTCGACGGTCAGCTCGCCTGTCAGTGTGTCGGGGGTCGGTCGATACGGGTGCGTCGCATCCGGATCGAGATCGATCCCAAAGTGAAAACCGGTGTCTTGATGGTTGTAGTTCATTTCCTCTGTCACTCGGTGAAGTACACGCAGGGCGGGACCGCGCACGGGCTGCCCGTGCAGGGCGATAGGTAGTGCGAGATCGAATAGGGCATGCTCGCCGAGGGCAACGGGTAGGTTTCTGCAAAGACGCAAACGCCTCCGCCGTCGCCTCCGCCTCCTCCTTGGTCACCGCAGCCGCAGGGCGATTCGCCAGGTGCTATGGGGAGCTGTGCTCCCGTAAACGGTATCGGTATCGGACATGGTGCTGTCATTTTGTTGTTCTCTTATTGTTGATTCCCCTTGGTCGGTGGCGCGGACGGCGGACCGCCTGCGCCGGCATACGTAAAAGTCTCTCCCCTTAATCCGTCTTGTCGATCGCGAGGCGCAGCGCCTCGACGGCCATGCCTGCCATCTCCTCCTTTCCCTCTGGCAGGCCGTTGAGCAGGATCAGCACGTCGGTCGCCTCGATCATGTCGACGACGTCCGTGCCGCGCCCCTTGGCGATCTGGCACACGACGCTCGCGCTCGCGATCGACGCCGGGCACCCGTTGCACTCGTACGAGGCGCGCCTGATCGAGTCGTCCATCACGACGAGGTAGATCTTGATGTAGCGCCCCTCGCCGGGGATGCCGACGCAGCCGATGCAGGTCGCGTCGTCGAGCGGGCCGGAGTTGCGCGGGTTCAGCACGTGATCCATGACTGTGTCGTTGAACGCCATCGCCTCACCCTTGCGCCGCCAGCGCCTTTTCCAGCCCCTCGATCTGGTGCGTTGTCTCGGTGTGCCCGGGGTTGAGCAGCTGCGCGCGCCGCATCCATTGCAGCGCCTCGGCGTACCGCCCGCGCCGCACGTCCTGCACGCCGAGGTAGTAGGCGGACTCCGCGTCGCCCATCTCCTGCAGCGAGCGCCAGTGGCGCGACGCCTCCTGTTCGCGCCCTTGCCTGAGCAGCCAGCTCGAGTAGCTCTTTCTGGCTTGCGCGCTGCGCCCTGCGAGGGGCTCCATGGTCGCGAGGACGTTCTCGGGCCCGCCGACCTGCTCGGAGTACTTGATCGTCATTTCGGCCCAGCTCCTGCCTTGCCCTTCCTGCGCCTTGACGTGTTCGAGCGCGAGCTGCGCGGACGCGAAGTCCCTGCGCTGGAGCGCCTGGTCGAACAGCTCGAACGCGCTGGGGAGGAAGTGCGGCGCCTGTTGCAGCGCCTTCTTGAACTCCTCCTTCGCTTCGTCGTACCGATCGAGCGCGATGAGCACGCCGCCGATGTTGTGGTGCGTCTTGAACCCTAGGATCCCGATGTCCATGCTCGAGAAGTAGCCGCTGGGGTCGGAGTCGAGAACCTTTCTATAGTGTTCGAGCGACTCTTCGTGCATCTCCTGGTTCGAGAGGATGAGTCCGAGGTGGAAGTGCAGCTCCGGATCGTCGCCGACTTCTGAGAGCCCTTCGTTCAGCGTGTCGATCGCTTTTTTCGTCTCGCCCAGTTCGCGGTGCGACACTGCCTTGAGCGCGTACGCCTTTCGGACGTGAGACTCCTTTGGGTCAGAGACGATCAGGCACTTGTCGAACCACTTGACGGCCTGTTCGTGGCCGTCGGTGTAGTGTGCGGTCATCCCGAGGTTGAAGAGCACGAACGGGTGATCGGGCCTGTCCTGTAGGTCGAGCATCAGCAACTTTTCGTCACGAACGCGCTTCTTCTTCTGCCCTTCGTCCGAGGTGTCATATCCGGAGTGCAGGACGTACGCGTTGCAGCGCGCGATCCTACCTTCGTGCTGCCTCAGCGAGCAGAGGATCTGCTCGTGGATGCGCCCTTCGAACTGCAGGTCTGGCAAGTTGCGGAACAGCTTGACGTGGTCCACGCGCGTGCCTCCGCCCGGTCCGTCATCGACGAACTGCACGGGGACGACGAACGCGAGCACGTCTTCTTCAGCGTTGATCGCTGTATCGAGGATCGTCTCGCCGCAGTCGATCGGCAGCGTGTCGTCGGCATCGAGCCAGAATATCCACTTGCCCTTCGCACCGCGCAGCGATTCGTTGCGTGCGACCGCGAAAGAGTCGGGCCACTCCATGTGGCGCACCTCCGCGCCGCATGCTTCTGCGATCTCGACAGTCCGGTCCGTCGAACCGGTATCCACGACGATCGTTTCATTAAAGAACGGGCTGGCGCTCTTCAAACAGTCTTCGAGCACCCGCTCCTCGTTCTTCACGATCATGCACAGCGAGACGTCGGCTTCTTCGCGCTTTCTATAGATCTCTTTCATGCGCGCCTCGGGCTTTTTCGACAAGTCGAATTCGATCCGCTCCGCTGAAGTGCCCGCAAGGTGCGACGCGAACCCAGAGTCCAGGTCAGTCTTCCACTTGTCGAAATAGAGCCTTTGGTTTCTGAAGAGGAGGCTCTCGACTTCCGGTTCGACGATTCGTAGTGTCTGCGAACCTTCGTGGTGGACGTACGAGTTGGGTGCGATCGCCAGGCGCCAGCCCGCGCGACGGAGCCTATAGCACAGGTCGTTGTCTTCGAACGTGCCGAGACCAAACCGCTCATCAAACACACCAACGTCGTCCAATGCAGCGCGCCTAACAGCCAGACAAAACCCCACGAGCATATCAACCTCTATCGGGTCTCGGTCCAGCTGTGCGAAGTCCTCTGCAAACATGGACATGCGAGTAACGTCAGTGTAGGTCGGCTCGATGCGTTGAAGATGGCCACAGTTGTTAGTCAACGGTCCGCTGGCCGCGAGCGTCCCGCTTTTGATGAGCGGCTCGATTAGCCGTATCACCCCCTCGCGCGGCACAACCGTGTCACTGTTGAGGAACACGACGATTTCACCTGTCGATTCAGCGATTCCTTGGTTGCATGCGCGGGCGAAGCCGAGGTTCTCTTCGTTCTTGATCGTCTTGACGAACGAGAACTCACGACACACGTCCAGGCAATCGTCTGGCGATGCGTTGTCGACGACGATGACTTCATGGAAGAGTTCCGCGAACTCGGATAGGGACTCTAGGCATGCGCGCAAGAGCTGGCTCGCTCCATGGACGGGGATCACGACCGAGAGGCTCGGCCACAGAGCAGGTTTCTCAAGGCACTTCCGCAAGTCGTGGGTCAGTTCTCCATACCGCTCCATCGCCGGAAACAGGCACTCGGGCACTGGGATGCGCATAGCCACGTGGTACGCGTCTGGATGGGTTGGGTGCAGGTTCTGCATCGTCCGGTCTCGGTCCCATGCGTGCCAGACGTCGCTCCACCAGCCTCGTACGACCTCGTCTCTGTGGCTCCAAGTCGTGATCTTGCGTTTGATTCGCGAATCAGGGCCGACATAGGAAAGATGGTGTACGATCCCGTGCTCCGCGCTAAGGAAGAGTGGACACCCGCCGTCATGGTTTCGAAGGCTCGTTTGTCTCACCCTGTCCAGGTTGATCATCAGGCACGGACGGAAGCCCTCCCGCGGCCGGATAACGTACTCCGGAGACTTCCAGTACGTGTCCCACTGTACGTACACACGGTCTGCGATCTCATCGCTTGCGATCTTCCGGAGAGTGTCGAGCAGCTTGGACTCAATGACCTCGTCACCGTCCGGGATCATGGCGTAGTGATAGCCGCGCGCCTTGCATGCTTCGATCGCAGCCCGCCTGTGCTCGTCCTCGCTCGCCCACTCTCCGAGCACAACCTCCGCGCCAGCCTCACGCGCAATTGACGCCGTTAGCTCCCAGTCTCCCGGTTCGCCGTGCCACGGGACCTTGCTCACAAATGCCAGCACCGGCGCGCTGCCGATCACCGAGCCGATCGCCTCAGATAGATAGATGTTGTCATCGTGAAGGTGATAGACCGCCACGATCCCTTTGTGTTTTGATTTCATTGTTCCCTTCATTACCTTTCGTGGCCCGTGCCGACGAACGGACAAACTTAGCGCTTCTTTCCACCGCCGTAGCGCACTACGCCAAACCCCGAGTCATGCCAGTCGAGCGACAGCTTTGGCTCCTTGATCCGGTCCCAGAACCGCTTCATCTCGACGTTGACGCCAATGTCGTCGTAGAAGACGTCGCCGACGTACCCGACTTCCACGAGCTGCTGATGGATCAGCCGTTCCATCAGTCCCGAGTGGTCGATGTCGACGAACAAGAGGTCGAACGACGTGTAATCCAGCTCGAGGGCGTCCGTGACCAGCTTGCATTTGTTAAAGCTAATCCGTTCCCGGAAGATCGCAAGATCGGCCACAGACCAGTCGGTAATGTCGCTCGTAACGACGTAGCCGCAGTATTTTGCGAGGCACACTGCGCTTGCTCCTGTGCATGTGCCGATCTCAAGGACGCGATCAGGCGTGAAGTGCCGGCAGTACGCAGCGAGCCCCTTGTAGTACTTCTCGTGCCAGAGCCATCGTTTGATCTGGTACGACCAGTTGTAGCGCTCGATCTCATCATCGAAGCTGATCCGCTCGATCTCGCTTTCAACCAGTTTCATGTCGGACTCAAGTCCGGCGATGCCTACATAAAATTCGTCGCTCCCTGCCACTAGTGCAAGTGCGCTTTTCGTTTGTTCCTGTTCATCTAGTTGCATTCTCTTTCTCCATTTGTGGCGAGGGCTCTTCGAGTCCTTCCCATCGTTGAACAATCTAATGTCCGTCTTCTCGACCAACTAATCAGATCCACGACTGCCCACCAAGACTGTCCTTCACTCTCGGCACGTTCCTATGCTTAGTAGCGCGAGCGCTCACAGTTGCAGCATCACAAGGCTGCGAGTCCTATCTCGAGCTCCGGCATCTCATTCCCTTTCCCCCTTAGTCGCCGCCGCATCGGTCAGGAGTGCGATGGCTTCGGTCAGTTTGTCGAGTCTCCTGCTAAAGCTTGAGAGCATCCACCACACGACCATGACCGCAATTGCGCCGATGCCAATCCGGTCGGCGACAGCAAGTCCCGGTATGTCCTGCGCCGCCATGAGCGTCCCTGAAACGACGCTTACAACCGCTACACTATTATCAATCTGCATTGACATCATCTCCTTCTGCCTCTACATGTCCCCAATGTTCGCTTTCCCTCTCGCTTGCACGTGTGCAGGATCCCATCCAACCTTGCCATCCCACGCGCTAGGATCGAACGGAACGCTACGGTCCATCAAGAACGCCTCAAACTTGCGACGCATCTTCGATGGGAGCCCCCAGAGGCCGCCCCAGTCGCACCCTTGTGTCAGTGCAAGACGGCCGATCATGACCCACACGCGCGTCGGCGCATCCCACCCAGACTCCGCATCGACGATGTCGACAGCACGGGCTTTGCCGTCGGGACCACCGAGGTGTTTCGACCGCATCGTTCGCGAATGGCCGCGAGCGACCAGGGCACGTTGCTGGTCGATGGTCCGAAGGGCGTTGTGTACGATAAGCGAATAGCCGAGCTCGCGTCCGTTCCTGAGGATCGCTTCGACCTTCGCTCGAAAATGACCGCAGTCGGTCACCTCATCAAGATGTGTTCCCATTTTCAGTTCCCTCGTTTCTCTTTATGGCCAGGCGCTTGCCCGGCTGAGGTCGTCGGTACGGGGATCGCAGATCTCGCGACAGTCTGTCGTCGGTCGGTCACTGCGATCCCCACCCGGAGGCTCCCGCCCCCCGCTTGTGGCCCTACGGCCTCCACCCTTCTGACGACATTATTTCAGACATAGTAAACAAATGTCTACTATTTTTCGAGGATTTTTCCACACTCTGATTTGCCTTTAGGTTCAAACTGGGCTCGGGAGCCATAATCGGAATGCATGGCCCGGGGTCGAGTCTCGAAG
Source organism: Fimbriimonadaceae bacterium (assembly GCA_025451715.1). GTDB lineage: Bacteria > Armatimonadota > Fimbriimonadia > Fimbriimonadales > Fimbriimonadaceae > JADFMN01. Next base: position 22,997 of record JANWJY010000041.1, read on the forward strand.
GACTGTTGAGAGCCTTCGGCGGCGACTACCAGTGCGCTAGAGGAGGCGATGTTTGGGAACGGCAACTGGTTTTACTTGAAATGGCGGGCTACGAAGCCGGTCTCGGTCACCAAAACATCTCGACGATCGACGGACTCATCAGCGCAGGAGGGGGGGCGCAGCGCGTTCCTCAAGTCAAAGGGTTGGAAAGTTGCAGCTGCTGTTCCTGCTGCCGCATACTTGCTCATCTGCTATGGGTGGGTTTGGACGCTTGACTGGATCGGCGGCTGGCAAGGCGTCACATTCACGGCGACTTGTCCAAACTGCTACATGCCCCTCGTCTAGTATGAGCACGAACTGCGACTTCCCTGACGGCGCCCCGGGCGAGAGTCCGGGGCATTCGCGCATTGGTCCAACCAAAAGTGTCTCTAAAGAGTCTCGCACTCTTCGCAAACCGTGGCTTTTCGCGCCAAACGGTGTCATCTGCCGATCACCCGAATTAACCTAAATGATACACTGTGTTAGGTTCAAGTATCGGACTGTTAATCAGCGGGTCGTAGGTTCGAGTCCTACCGCGGCAGCCACTTTCCCTCGATAAGTCATCCTTTAGGCGTGACCACAAGCGCCGTGCTCTTGACAGGCGGAAGCAGCCGAAGGATGGGGTTCGACAAACACCTGGCGATGATCGATGGCCGGTCGATCCTCGAACGCACGCTGGAGCAACTCGACCGTGCG
>JANWJY010000042.1 GCA_025451715.1 Fimbriimonadaceae bacterium
ACCTTCCGCTGCAGGTCGTGGGAAGACAGGTGGACGTGCACGAGGCGTTTTGGGGACACCTCTTCAACCGTCTCGTCACGCTTCCCAAGACGCTCGTCTTCACCGCGAAGACGTTCGTCACGTTTGCGCCGAAACTCTTTACACGGTTCTGGCGAAAGAGGCTCGCAGAGGCGCTGTACGTCAGCGCGGCGCTCGTGTTCCTTTACGTCATGCTCGCTTCGGTGTACTGCGGCGTGCTGCTCTCCTCGCAGAAGCTCGAGAAGATTCAGTTGGAGAAGGAAAAGATGCACAGTGCCGCGCCCAGCGTTCGGCAAAGCGGGCCGAGCGAGGACGCAAAGGCTGCGGGGCCGAACCTCCTCAGCGACAGCAAGGAGAAGCGGCCTCCTCCGCACTGGGACGAGAGGGTCAAGAGGACGAGCAAGTTCGCCCTCGACTCGATCAAGGGAGCGTTCTCGCCGCGCCTCCTGTCGCAGCCGGTGTCTTTCGAAAGGCCGATCGAGCTCCTCAAGGGCGAGTCCGTAGTCCTGCTTCTCTACAGCGCGATCTACTGCGCCTCGTTCGGGCTCATCCTTTTGAGCATCCTCCGCCTCGCGCTCGCACAGCTCAAGTACTGGTCCGCGGGCAGCAGCGGGCCCTCTGATAACCCCGAGTACGAGCGCACGGTCAACGATGTCTGGACAAAGAACTCTTGGGGCGCGATCAAGGGCGGCATTGCTCCGCTCGTGGGCTTGCTCGTGCTCGACCCGATCCTCGATCCCGTCGTGGTGCACCTGGTCGCCACATTCGCCGTGCTCGTGCTGTTCCTGAAGGGTCTCTCTTGGTGGCTGATGAACTTCCTCGGCGACGTGATGATCTACGCGACGCTCAACGCAAACGCCGAGACGTACGACGCGCGGGAGCGGGCGACCGAGCTCGTCGCCGACAAGGTCAGGGCGCTTCTCGCCGAAGAGAGGTACGTCCGTGTGATCGTCGTCGCACACAGCCTTGGGTCTGTCATCGCGACCAACGCCGTGCGCCGCGTGTTCAACAAGGAGCACGCGCAGTTCAAGAAGCTCAGCGCGTTCGTCACGATCGGTTCACCGCTGCGCAAGTTCCGAATGCTGTTCAAGACTCAGCCCTACGTGTGGGCGTTCGGAGACAACGCGATCTCGCGCGACGGCGACATCTTCATCGGCGAGGAGTACGCGCACAAGGGCCGCGTTCCGTGGTTCAACTACTGGTACGGGTCTGACGTGTTCGCCGACCGGCTCGCTTATGAGCCCTGGGGCAACCTCAAGAAGGGGCTCATCGAGGCGGCGGAGAAGAAGAGCCAGCGCGACTACGCCGAGGCGGTCGTCAAGGCGTACAACACGAGCTATGAGGAGCTTGACACCACCGGCTTCCGGGTCGGCGACCGGCGGGACTGCAACCTCGGTCCGCGGCCCGGAGTGTGGACCCACAGCGACTACTGGCTCGACCACCGGTTCGTCGACGATCTTCTGCTTATGACGCAATGCGACGACGAGACGCTTAAGACGATGAGCGTCGCGCTAAAGCCGACGCTCGATGCGAACAAGAGGACCGCGAAGCCCGGTTAGTTGCCGTAGTCCGCGGGGTCGCCGGCCATCACGCCCATCTGCCCTTGGAACCCGTCGCGCTCGGGCGCCTCTTTCATCGAGGACTCCTCGGACTTGGACGCGCACCCGGCTAGCGCGAGGAGGAGTCCGACAGCCAGCAAGACGACCTTCATAGTAAGGGAGTTCTTCCACGCGGGTCGAATCCCGTCACTTATGTACTTCTACCGGCTACGCCGCCTTACGCGACCTGAATGACTTCAAGACCGCCTCCGCAAGTTCGTACGCCCCATCGCCGCTGACGTTCCGGAACACGAACACCGTCACGCCGTCGTCGAGCCCACGGATCACGTGCGACGTGAAGCCCGATGTGGTTCCGTTGTGGTGCACCGCGCGCTGTCCGCCGATCTGGCCCGGGAACCAACCGAACCCATATCCTCCCGGCTTTCCGTCGTTGAGGGTGAACGGCGTCCACATCTGTCGGCGCACGATCCCGTTGAGCGGCTTGTCGGTCCGCAGCGCGGCGTCCCAATTCGCATAGTCCTCCAGGGACGTCAAGACCCCGCCGCTCCCGTCGTACACCAGCGGGCGGAGCGCGTTCACATTCACGTGCGAGTCCTCGCGCCAGTTGTATCCGTTCGCGCGGTTCGGCACGACTCGCAACATGTCGTAGTAGTGGGTCGCGGACATTCCGAGAGGGGTGAATATCCTCTCGTTGACCGCGTCGCGCAGCGTCTTGCCCGTCAGTTTCGCGACGACGAGCCCCAGGGTCGCAAAGCCGAAGTTGTTGTATCGGTACACCGCGCCCGGCTCTTCCGCAAGCTCGCCGAAAAGCGCGAAGAACTCGTCGTTCGTGTACTGCCGAGAGAAACTGAACCCTGTCGGCTCTGGGATCCCCGATGTGTGAGAGAGCAGGTGTTTGATCTGCACGCGCTCCCAAGACTTCGGCGCCTCTGGCAGTACTTCGGTCAGCTTTGTCTCGAGCCCGAGCTTCCTCTCTTCGATCAACAGCATCGCGACGGAGGCGCAGAACGCCTTCGACAGTGAAGCGATCTTGAACACGGTCTGCGGCGTCACCGGCGTCATCGTCTCCAGGTTTGCAAACCCGTAGCAGCGCTTCTCGACGAGCTGCCCGTTGACCGCGATCCCGAGCGCGATGCCAGGCACGTGGAACTCGGCCATGTTCGCCTTCACAAGGTCGTCGATCTCGTCCGCCCGCACGAGGGACGACAGCGCGATCAGCGCGATTAGTGGCAGCGCATGGGGCTTCATAGGCCGCATCTTACGGCAATCTAGGTGCCGCGGGCAAGCGCGGCTTCATAATCAGTGCAGCACATGTCCCGCCGCGCCCCTACTCTTCAGGCGAGAGATCGAGCTTCAACATCGTCGCTTCATCAAACTGCTTGACGTACTTGGCGCTGCCATCGAAGTGCCCGACGACGCGGCCGCCGTCGCGCTCCCAGGGCGCAGACTCGTACACGAGCACGGCCAGGTTCGGCGACAGGATGCGGAGCAGGCTCAGTCCCTGCGCGCCTCCATTGGACTGGAACTCTCCGCCCGCGGGGTTCTTGCTCTTAATGTCGATGCTTCCGCCCAGGTCGTAGGGCGCGACCGCGGAGATAAGTTGCGCACTTGTTGTGAGTTGCGGCGGCAGCTTCTCATCGTTGTCCGACGCATACATGAGCAGACTGAGCGATATCTGTTTCGCCTGTGAGAGCGTAGCCGACTTCTGCGCGGACAGCCGCGCCTGCGAGAACACTGGGAACAGGATTGCCGCCATGATCGGCACGATGAGGCAGAACCCCACCGTAAGAATGATGGCAACGATCAGGACGACGTTCGACTTCTTCTGCGGTGTCTGGATCGGAGGAGGAGCGCTGTGCATGTCGGTTGTCTCCGGACTTACGGGAGCAGTCCCAGTCGCAACGGCAGAGAGTTCCGTTGCGAGCCGATCGCCTGGAAGAGCGCGCCGTTGATCGCCGGTGCGATCGCAATGATCGGAGTCTCGCCCGCGCCCGCCGGAGGCAAGTCGGGACGGTCCAGCACGACGGTCTCCAAAACGGGTGAATCGGAATAGCGAGGTACGCGGTAAGACGAGAAAGCGGACGTCTCACACCGGCCGTCCTTGTACTCCACCGCCTCCCACAGCGCTCCTCCCAGCCCTTGCAGAACCGCGCCACCGATCTGGAGTTGCAATAGAGCCGGGTTTAGGACCTTTCCGCACTCGTAAGCGGTCACTGCGCGAAGGACCTTGATCTCGTTGTCCTTGACAGCGATTTCTGCGGCGGTGGCGACGTAGCTTCCCTTCTCCGTGCCGCAGGCGATCCCGATCCCGTGTCCGTCTTCGACGCTGTACGTCCTCCACCCGAACTTCTCTGCGCACGCGTTAAGAACCGCGATCATGCGCTCGTCACCCAGATTGGCAAGACGAAAGTCTAGTAGGTCCATCTTTGCCTCACGAGCGAGCGCATTCATGTGCGACTCGCGGGCGAAGTTGTTGAACGTCGAGGCGAGAGCGCGGTATGAGCCTTGTCTGATCGGCGAGGCAAACTGCTGGAAGCGCTCGGACTTCTGCGCAACGCGGTACGGGGTTTCCAGGCCGGCGCCGCCCGAGTTGTAGTTGACGTGGCTCCAAGACTGGAGCTCACCATCTTCCACTTTTGCATCAACATCGATCACCCCGCCAGGTCGGCAATACGCGAACTTGAACTCCTCCTCGCGCGTCCAAACGATCTTGACGGGCGAACCGACCGCTTTCGAAATCCGCGCCGCTTCTACTGCCGCATCGCCATAGTGCTTGCCGCCGTAACCGCTGCCCGTGTCCGGCACGATCACGCGCACCTTCTCTTCGGGGATGCCCAAAGCCGTCGCGACTTCCGTCCTCACGCCGAACGGCCGCGATGTGCCCGTGTGGACGGTGATCTTGTCACCCGCCCACACTGCCAGTGCGGCACGTGGCTCCAATGGTGCGTGCGCGATGTAAGCGCACGTGTAGCGCACACGTTCAGTACTTGGGACTGCGAAGAGCTTAGGGAGGTCTCCCGTCGAGACCTTCGACGTCTCCACCCATTCAGCCGTGATCGCATCCCGCGCCGCGGTGGCGAGACGCAGGCTCGGCGCTGCGACAGCGACGAACTCGCCGTCGCGAACGACGCGCACGCCCACCATCGCCTGCGCCTTCGAAACGTCGACCGTCCCGATCTTCGCACCGATCGAAGGAGAGCGCAAGACCTTCGCCCACAGCATCCCTTCCACCATCATGTCGGAGGCGAACTTGTGCGCCCCGTTCACCATCTCGTACGCGCCGACCTTTGCGACCGCCGTGCCCATCACCTTCCAGTCTGAGACAGGTGTCAAGGCCACTTCACGGGGAATCGCTTTAGTGATCTTCGCACCTGCAGCAAGCTCGCCGTACGTGAGCGATCCGCCACAGCCCGTTACAACTCCGTCTGCAGCAACCAACGAGGACCGCGCGACGCTCAGCCGCTCAGCCGCCATGTCGACGAGCGCCTCGCGCATCGTCGCCGCAGCGCGCCGGATCTGCGGGATCATCTGCGGCGTCGTCTGCGAACCGAAGGTGCCGCGGTCGAACGGCACCAGGTCTGTGTCGCCCATCACCACCTTGACCGATGAAGCCGCGACGCGCAGCTCTTCCGCGACGGCCTGCGTCACCGATGTCCGCGCGTTCTGTCCGACCTCGACCTTTCCCGTCAACACCGTCACTTCGCCGGTGGCGGAGATGTGCAGCCACGCGTCGACCGTCTGCGGCGCCTGCTGTCCGCGCTGTAACCGCGCGATGGCCCACGCTGGAAGCACTGCGACGAGGAAGCCGCCGCCGAGCGCCTTCAGCAACTGCCGCCGCGTGATCTCGATGAGGCTCATTGTCCGGCCCCCAGCGCGCTCTTGATCGCCTTCAGCATCTGCGGATACCCGCAGCACCGGCACACGTTCCCGTCCATGTGCTCGATGATCTCCTTGTCCGTCGCCTTGGGGTTTTTCCGGAGAAGCGCCGTCGCGCTCATCACCATTCCGGGGACGCAGTAACCGCACTGCATCGCACCCTGGTCGGCGAACGCCTGTTGCACGACGCTCAGGTGGTTATCGATCTCGCAGCCCTCGATCGTTTCGACAGCGCCGTCACCCACCGCGCTGATCGGCGTGATGCACGAGCGCACGGCCACGCCGTCGAGGAGGACCGTGCACGCGCCGCACATCCCCTCGCCGCCCCCGTACTTGGTCCCGGTGAGGTCCAGGTCGTTGCGAAGAACCTCGAGGAGAGACGTGCCCTCAGGCGCGTCAGTCTCGCGGACGGCCCCGTTGACCCTGAGCTTGGTGAGGGCTCCCATGCCCTCATGTTATCACGTTTTTTGGCCAAGCCGGAACAGCTTGGCGATCGGATCGTAAAACCGGTCGACCACCCTCTCCTTGAGCGGAATGATCGCGTTGTCCGTGATCTTGATGTGCTCAGGACAGACCACAGTGCAGCACTTCGTGATGTTGCAGTATCCGATCGAGTCACGACCCTTAAGGTCGGATAGCCGGTCCTCGGTGTCGAGCGGATGCATCTCAAGCGCGGCCGCGTAAACAAAGAGACGCGGCCCGATGAAAGACTCGTGCTTCTTGTGCTCGCGCAAGACGTGGCAAACGTTTTGGCACAAGAAGCACTCGATGCACTTGCGGAACTCCTGCACCCGCTCCACGTCCTCCTGGTCGATCCGCCACGTGCCGTCGGCTGCGTCGGGCTTTCGCGGCTTGAACTTCTTGATCGACTTCTTCGCGCGGTAGTTCCATGAGACATCCGTCACGAGGTCGCGGATCAGTGGGAACGCCTTCATCGGCTCGATGCGCACGGGCTGGTCGACTGGAAGGTCGCTCATGCGCGTCATGCACATCAGCTTGGGCATCCCATTGATCTCGGCGGAACAGGACCCGCACTTTCCCGCCTTGCAGTTCCAGCGGCATGCCAGATCCGGGGCGCTCTCAGCCTGGATCTGGTGCACGGCGTCCAGCACCACCATCCCCTCGCCGACATCGGTCTTGTAGTCCTCGAACCGCCCCTCGTCCCCCTTCCCACGCCAGATCCTAAAGGTGACGCTTGCCACGCACCAATCATACACGCTTCGCGCGCTTCACTTTGTGTACTTCGGCTGGTACAGCATGATCTCGAACCCGCCGGGTGCACTCAGGTACGTCACGAGCCCGAACCCTGCATCGTTAACGTCGCCGGAGAACTCTACACCGCGGCCCTTCAGCTCCGCCACTGTCGCGACGATGTCGTCGCAATAGAACGAGATGTCGGCAGTCCCCGAAGGAGGCGGCTCCTGGTGGTCCAACGGGTGAACGCCCATGTCCGCCTCCGGCAGGTCGAATATCAGCCACCCGTCGCCGACATCGACGCCCGAAAACCCGATCTTGTCGCGCAACCAAGCCCGGAGCTCCTCTGCTTCCGAGCAATAGAACATCGTGTGAACGCCGCGAACCATTCCGAAAGGCTACCCCTCGCCGTATGGAGTTTTTCCCCTGGCAATAGTGCCGGGAAACCGCCTCAAGCTCGCCTATCACGTCCAAGTCCCGATATCCTCAAAGGACAAACCCGCGCCGCCGCCGTGTTGGCGCAGAGGCAACCCCATGAATCGACTTGCTTTCTCCATGTTGTTCGTCATTGCAGTGGCGTCTGCCGCATTCGCACAGAACCTCCGGTCCCAGGTCTACGCGACGGGATTCTCATGGCCGATCGCGATGATCCAGGATCCGACGAACCCCAGCGTACAGTTCGTCGTCCAGCAGCGCGGACTCATCCGCGTCGTGATCAACGGTGCCGTACAAGGCACCGACTTCCTCAATCTGAGTGGCGTCGTCCACCAGACGGATAGCGAAGGCGGCCTTCTCGGCCTCGCGTTCCACCCGAACTACGCCAACAACCGTTTCCTCTGCGTGAACTACACGGACACGTCGGGCGACACGCGCGTCGTCCGCTATACGCGCAACGCAGTCAACCCGCTCGTCGCTGACATCGGCTCTGCGCAGCAAGTCATCTTCATCGACCAGCCGTTCAGCAACCACAACGGTGGCACGATCCGCTTCGGGCCTAACGACGGCTACCTCTACATCGGTATGGGCGACGGCGGCAGCGGAAACGACCCGGGCAACCGCGCACAGGACATCACATTAATGCTGCTCGGAAAGATGCTCCGGCTCAACGTCGACGTCGACGACTTTCCAGGAGACCCGAACAAGAACTACGGCAATCCGCCTTCCAACCCGTTCGTCGGAATAAACGGCGACGACGAGATCTGGTCTTTCGGGATTCGCAATCCCTGGAAGTGGTCGTTCGACAACCCCGCCCTCCTCGGCACGGGCGGGATGCTCATCGGTGACGTCGGACAGAACGCCTGGGAGGAGGTCAACTACGAGCCTGCGCTCGTCGGCGGGCGCAATTACGGGTGGCGCGAGTTCGAGGGGCTCCACAATACAGGACTCGGCGGTGGCAACGGTGGCCCTTACACCATGCCCATCCACGAGTACAGCCACTCGTTCGGTGTCTCTATAACTGGAGGTTACGTCTATCGTGGACTGCTCCTCGGTGACTATTTCGGCAAGTATTTCTTCGCCGACTACGGCTCTGCGCGCATCTGGTCGTTCGACCTTGTGATCGCTGGCAACGGCGAGGGCTCGGCCGCAAACGTCACCGAGCAGACTGCAGACATCGTTTCGACCGCGGCGCTGATCAGTTCCATCGACGTCGATTCGCAAGGCGAGCTTTACTTCGTCGACTATCGCGGCAGCGGCAATGGGAAGATCATCAAGCTCCTGCCTCAAAACCGGGTCTGGGCGACGTCCATCCAGCCGCAGCTCAGCACGCCGCTCACGGGAAACCTGCGCGCACTCTCATCCAGCGACACCAAACTCCTTGTCACTGGCCCAGCAGTTGTCCCGGCGCTCGGCATGGGTTACAGGTCCGTGTTCCTGCTCAATATGCAGACCGACGTGGTAGCACCAAGCTTCTTCGACGTTTTCGTCGACGTCGGCTCCACGCAGACCTTCAACCCCGGTGGCCTCGAGATCAGCTTGATGAACTGGAACACGGGGATGTTCGAGTCGATCGGGACGGGAGCGATCACGGCGAACATCGAGACCCGCCAGTTCCTCAACGTACCCGCCGCAAACTACCGACGTGCGTCCGACGGAGCGATCCAAATGGAAGTGAAGGCAGCCACCACAGGCGGCCTCATCTTCCTCAACACTCCGATCCGGTACGACCGCATCAAAGTCGTTGTGCGATAGGAGCGCGCGCTGAGTGCAGAGTGCCGTAAGCACTTTGCACTCACGCCTGCTCCTCGATCACCTTCTTCTGCTCTTCGCTCAACGCGACGAGGGGCTCCCGCACGACAGCCATCCTGTCGCCCTGCTTGCGCACGACGATGTTGCACTTGCCCCACTCGGCGTCCTTCCCTGGGTAGTCGTCTCGGAAGTGGCCGCCCCTGCTCTCCTTGCGCTCGAGCGCCGCTCGCGCCACCGCCTCGCTTACGGTCATCAAGTGGGGCAGATCCATCGCCGTGTTCCAACCGGGGTTGAAGTCGCGGTTGCCGGTCACGGGCACAGAGGCCGCGCGGGCGCGCAGGCCCTCCAGCGCAGAGACTGCCGAAGCCATCTCCGCCTCCAGTCTCACGATCCCGACGTTCAATTGCATCATCTTCTGCAGGTCCTGTTGAACAAGGAACGCGTTGTCCGGCCCAGAGTCGCGCTCGAACGGTGCGACGGCATCGGCCGTCGCACGTTCCACTTGTGATGAATCCACCAAGACGGCACCGTTGGCCCGCGCAAACTCCGCCGCGCCCAGTCCGGCGCGACGACCGAACACCAAC
>JANWJY010000043.1 GCA_025451715.1 Fimbriimonadaceae bacterium
GCGCCCGTTGATGCTGTGCGCCATGATCGCGGCCTCGGCCATCGCGGTGCCGCCGTCGTACATCGAGGCGTTTGCGAGATCCATGTCGAAGAGCTCCGCAACCATCGTCTGGAACTCGTAGATCGTTTGCAGATAGCCCTGCGAGGCTTCCGGCTGGTACGGCGTGTACGACGTCAAGAACTCGCCGCGGGAGATGACGGTGCCGACCGAGGACGGGATAAAACGGTCGTAGATTCCCGCGCCGAGAAAGCACACCGTCTTGGAGAGGTCGACGTTGCGCTCGCTCAGCTCCTTCAGGTGCGCGTAAAGTTCGTATTCGCCGAGTGCGGACGGCACGTTGAGGCCGCTGATCCGCAGGTCGGCGGGGATCTCGACGAACAGGTCTTCTATGGAGCCGACGCCGATCGTCTCGAGCATCGCCCGGCGGTCTTCGTCGGTGTGAGGGATATAAGGCATCAGTTATCGAGCGAGCTTGAGTAGGCGTCGGCTGTGAGCAGCGAGCCCAACTGTGAAGGTTCGGAAAGCTTGACTTTGACCATCCACCCGCCGCCATACGGGTCGGTGTTCACGAGCTCGGACTGTGCGCCGAGTGTCCCGTTGGTCTCGACGACCTCTCCTCCCACAGGCGCGTAGAGGTCGGACACCGTCTTGACGCTCTCGACGGTGCCGAAGGAGTCGCCCTGACCGAGCGCGCGCCCGACCTCGGGAAGTTCGACGAAAACGATGTCGCCAAGCTCGGACTGCGCGTGGTCAGTGATCCCGATCGTAGCGGTGTCGCCGTCGGTGCGCACCCACTCGTGGGACTTGGTGTACTTGAGGTCTGCGGGGACGTTCAACTCGGCGGGGATGTTACCCTTGGCCCCCTTGGGGGCGGGGTACCTTGCGGACTATGCTCCGTGTGGACTTTGTGACGCTCTTTCCCGAGATGATTCTGGGCGCTCTTTCGCACAGCATCATGGGACGCGCAGTCGACGGTGGGGCTGTCGAGTTTAGGGCGTCGAACCCGCGGGACTTCGCTACGGACAAGCACCGGTCAGTGGATGACACGAGCTACGGTGGAGGGCCGGGGATGGTGATGATGGCGCCGTTGGTCGCGGCTGCGCTGGAGTCGCTACAGCCTTCTGCCGGTGCTGCGGTCGTGCTGTGCGACGCGGCGGGCGAGCGGTTCGACCAGAAGGCGGCTTGTGCGCTCTCGGGCGTGGGCCATGTCGTGTTCCTGTGCGGGCACTACGAGGGGATCGATGAGCGGGTGCGAACCAAGCTTGCGACCCACTGTTACTCGGTCGGTGACTTCGTCGTGACTGGTGGCGAGCTGCCGGCGATGGCGATGGCCGACTCGATCGTACGGCTCCTGACAGGGGTCCTGGGCGACCCCGAGAGCCACCGCGACGACAGCTTCGAGGGCGGACTGCTGGGCTTCCCTCTCTTCACCCGCCCCGAGGAGTTTATGGGGGAAGCGGTGCCGGACGTGCTTCGTGGCGGCAACCACGCGGAGATCGCACGGTGGCGGCGGCAGGAGCAGCTTCGCCGCACCCGCGCCGTCCGCCCAGACCTGTTCTGCAAGGCCGAGCTGGCCGGGACTGATTCTGACCTGCTTTAGCCTGTCCCAACGTCCCGCCACCCCGCCCTAGCGACGCCTCATCAGATATAATCCACCAGCTTCCGGGCCAAGCCCGGCAAGAGGTATTCCGCCATGTCCAAGCAGGCCATTCTCGACAGCGTCGTCAAAGACCACATCAAGGGCGACCGCCCCGACATCCGCGTCGGTGACGTCGTCAAGGCGCACGTCAAGGTCCGAGAGGGCGGCAAGGAGCGCATCCAGGTCTTTGAGGGGCTCGTTATCGCGGCCCGCAACGGCGGTGTGGCCAAGAACATCACGGTCCGCAAGGTCGCAAGCGGCGTCGGAGTCGAGAGAACCTTCCCGCTCCACTCTCCGAACATCGAGAAGTTCGAAGTGCTCCGGCACGGTAAAGTCCGAAGGGCCAAGCTGTTCTATCTGCGCGACAAGGTCGGAAAGGCCGCACGAATCGAAGAGAAGCGCTAAGGACACACGGTGGATCTGCTCGACGCCCTGTTCGCCCAAGCTGTCCCAGAAAACGGTGCGATCTATTGGATCGACAAGATCGCGCGCACGTCGCTCAGCTACATCCTCCTTTTTTCCGTCGTGTTGACGGTGCTGCGCCTTGCTGCGTACCCTTACATTCGCAACACGCCGGCGCACCAGCAGCACGGTTGGTACTCGTTCGTTCGCATCGTCAACGAGATGTCCGACGCGCTGATCTATGCCGCGATCGTAGTGTTCATGCTGGTGCGGCCGTTCGGCATCCAGACGTTTCACATCCCCACCGGCTCGATGCTGCAGACCCTGCACGAGAAGGACTTCATCATTGCGAACAAGCTGGTCTACCGGTATACGGATCCAAAGGTCGGCGACATTGTGGTGTTCCACCCGCCACCGGCGGCGTTCGGCCCGCACGAGTCCGAGACCGACTACATCAAGCGCATGGTCGGCGGCCCTGGCGACACGATCGAGTGGAAGGACATGAAGCTATGGCGCAACGGCCAGCCCGTCGACGAGCCGTACATCTTCTACAACGACGGAACCGGTAATGGGTTCACGACCCCGTTCGTGCCGTTGCCGCGCGAGCAGTGGGACACGCTCAAGCCGATCATGAACGACTTCAAGTTCGTCGAGGTGAACGGCGAGACGATCCCACTTGTTTACTCGGGCGACCAGGCGAACCTGCCTATGTTCGGCACTAAGCCGGAGTACCAGCGGCCCGAAGCGAGCGACTGGATCTCTCTGCCGCCGGCTAAGATCCCCGACGGTTTCTATCTGTTCATGGGCGACCACCGCAACGGCTCGTCGGACGGGCGGTTCTGGGGCCTCGTCCCGCGAGACAACATCATCGGCCGCAGCGAGTACGTAATGTTCCCGCTCAACCGGCTGAAAAAGACTCGTTAGGCTCAAAGTCGGCCCTGGCCCCTTGCCACAAGTCTTCCAAATGGGTGCAGAGTTGCGTTCTTCAGCGCTAAGTACCGAGAATGATAGTCAGCCCGCCTGGACCCCCTCCGATTGGCATGCTCGCTGACCTTCATGCGAGATTCCAAATCAAAGCAGCAGCCCCAAGAGGCGGGACGGTCGGCTCCGGCACCTCAAACCGACCTGAATGGCGAGAGAATTCGGGTTCTGTGGCTGCTGAACGTCGTCGTTGGCCTTACCGTTTTGGTCTTGTGCTGGCTCGCGTGGTGCACCTACTCCAGCAACAAGTACCTGCACGAAGGTGACCCCACAATAAGCCGGATCTTACTGTTGAACGGGGACATCCGATATTACGACGAAGCATTGACGATGTCCGCACGCATGGCGGCGGCCACTGGGAATCCGGCTTGGGAAACGCGCTATTGGAAGTTAGACCCAAAGTTGACCATAGCGCTCGATGAGCTACGGAGTCTCGCGCCGAGCGTCTCCTCCGGAGACGCAACTGAATTGACCGACGCTGCGAACGAGGTGCTCATAGGCTTGGAGAACCGAGCCTTCGAGCTCTCTCGGAACGGAGAGCGCGAACAGGCACTGGCACTTCTCTTGAGCAACGAGTACGGAGCCCAGAAGTTGGCGTATGCAGCAGGCATGGATCAACTCCACCGCGAACTTCAGAGGTTCACGAACAAGGAGGAGGGACGCCAGCACGTGCAGACGGAGTGGAGCCTCGCCGCAGTTCTTGTGCTATCACCATTGCTGCTCGTGTTCTGGTGGCTCATGGTGCGTGCGGCGCGCCATTGGCACACCACGATTGAAGAGCGGACAACCTCGCTCATAGAGGCGAACAACGAACTCTTGATCGCAATGGAGATCGCCAACGAAGCAAACCGTGCCAAGGGCCAGTTCCTATCGCAAATGAGCCACGAACTCCGGACACCGATGAACGCGATCCTGGGGTTCGGACAGTTCTTGGGCGATACGAACCTGAACGAGGGCCAACGGCGCGACCTCGATCAGATCCTTGCGAGCGGGCGACACCTTGTCGGACTCGTTGATGAGCTACTGGAGGCAGGTGACAATGCAGCTTGATAACGAGCTTCGTACCGAAGACCGAATCCTTGTCGTCGACGACGAGCCGACAAACGTTGTCCTGCTCGTTCGATTGCTAGAGTGGGCGGGATATACGGACATCATCACCGCGGTCGATGGTTGTTCAGCGCTAAAGCAGGTCGACTCGTGCAATCCGGACCTTGTTATTCTCGACCTGCACATGCCCGGCAAGGACGGATATCAAGTCTTGAAGGAGATCCGTGCAGGCAAGCACGACGGTGCGTTCCTTCCGATCCTCGCATACACGGCCGACGCGACGCGAGAAGCGAGGGAACGGGCGCTCACGCTTGGGGCGAGCGACTTCCTGACCAAGCCAGGAGAAAGGACGGAGATCAAACTCCGTGTGCGCAACCTGCTTGCCATAAGGTCTCTGCAAAGGAGCCTGAGTGACAAGAACGACGCCTTGGAGTCACTGATCAAGGATCGGACTCTTGAACTCGAAGAGACGCAGGCAGAAGTGGTCAATCGCCTTGCAATCGCCGGTGAGTTCAGAGACGAGGAGACGGGCGACCACACTTTTCGTGTTGGGGACATTGCGGCAAAGATCGCCGCTATGCTAGGGCTGCCGCGCGAGCAAGTGCGTCTAATCGCCTTGGCGGCAAGGCTCCATGACATTGGGAAGATCGGCATCTCTGACCTCATCCTCCTCAAGCCCGGAAAGCTGACGACGCAGGAGTACGAGGACATGAAGCGGCACACGACGTTGGGAGGGCGCATGCTGGCCAACGGACAAACCCCACTTCTGCACATGGCAGAGCGCATCGCACTGACTCACCACGAGTGGTTTGATGGCTCGGGCTATCCTGATGGGCGTTCTGGCGAGGAAATCCCGATCGAGGGCCGCATCGTCGCTGTGGCAGACGTGTTCGATGCGCTGACCAGCGAGCGACCGTACAAGTCGGCGTGGACGGTGGACGCGGCGATCAGCGAGATCCGCTCTCTGTCTGGACTACAATTTGATCCGCAGGTGGTCGCTGCATTCCTCGCCGTTGAGGGCCACTCGGGATTGTTAGCGGCATAGCGGTCGAGCAAGAGCAAAAGTGGTGGGCCCGGCGGGATTCGAACCCGCGACCAAGCGGTTATGAGCCGCACGCTCTAACCTCTGAGCTACAGGCCCTCCAGACGCACCGATTGTACCTTCGCGTGCCTGTATAATCCGAACCGGCGACGCTGAGGTCGCACCATGGAGACCATCGGCTTGGCTACGGCGCCATTTCAATCCACTGAGCACGGTTGCTCGTTTTTCAGCAAGACCCCCGAGCGCGCGTGCGCGCCGGAGGACTTTGTCGGCGACGAGCGGCTCATGATCGAGACTGCCGAGCAGTTCTCGCGTAAAGAAGTGCTACCGGTGCAGGAGCGGCTCGACGCGAAGGAGCCGGGGCTCATGCAGTCGCTGGTGCGCAAAGCGGGCGAGCTTGGGTTTTGTGGGGTGGACAGCCCAGCAGAGTACGGTGGGCTTGGTTTGGGCAAGAACCTCGCTGCGCGAATCCTCGAGCACCTTTCGCTCAACGGGTCGTTCAGCGTTACGATCGGGGTGACCAGCGGGATCGGTCAGCTTGGGATCTCTTTGTTCGGCTCGCAGCAGCAGAAGCAGCAGTACATTCCCCAGCTCGCGACCGGCGAATGGATGGGCGCTTACGCTCTAAGCGAACCGAACAGCGGCTCCGACGCGCTCTCGCTGACGACTCGCGCCGACGACAAGGGCGACAAGTGGGTGCTGAACGGCACGAAGATGTGGATCAGCAACGCGATGTGGGCCGACATGTTTCTCGTAATGGCCAAGGTTGACGGCGAGCACGTTTCCGCGTTCCTCGTCGAAAAGGACTTTCCCGGAGTGAGCGTCGCGCGCGAAGAGCACAAGCTCGGCCTGCTCGGTTCCTCGACGGCGCGCCTCGTGCTCGAGAACGCCGAGGTGCCGAAGGAAAACCTGCTGCACACGGTCGGAAAGGGCCACCACGTCGCGTTCAACTGCCTGAACCTCGGGCGGTTCAAGCTTGGTGCGATGTCTCTCGGCCCGGCACGCGAGGCGATCTTCCAGTGCGCGGGCTACGCTCAGGACCGCCGCCAGTTTGGACAGCCGATCGCTTCGTTCGGGCTGATAAGGCAGAAGCTCGCTGATATGGCCGCGCGGTACTTTGCGAGCGAGGCGGTGCTCTACCGGACCGGCGCGAACGTCGACGGTTCCTTCTCTGCGCTCGGGGGTTCTATCGAAGGCAACCAAAGGGCTGCGGAGGCGTTCTCGGTCGAGTGCAGCATAGTCAAGGTTCTTTGCAGCGAGGCACAGGCGATGATCGTCGACGAGGCGCTACAGGTGTTCGGAGGATACGGGTTCACCGAGGAGTTCCCTCTCTCGCGCCTCTACCGAGACGCCCGCGTGAGCCGTATCTATGAAGGCACGAACGAGATCAACCGCACTTACATCTCCACACGGCTTGCGAAGAAAGCGAAGGATGGGATCGCAAGCCTGGAATCGTCGGGCGACTCTTTTGTTAGCGAGCTTGCGGGCCGCGCAGTCGAGAGACTCGACGCAAGCGACCAGGTCAACGTCGGTGCAGTCTCCGACCTCGTGATACTCGCCTATGCCGAACAGTCCGCACGGCTCCGGGCGGCCCGAGTTGGCGGGATCGGGGTGCTTGCCTATGAACGGTTCGCCGATTGGGCCAACGTGCGTGCAGCCGAGGCGTACCGGACAGTTACTGGCGAAGCAGTGAATCTCCCAGCACCGTCCAAAGGGCACGTCGACGAGCTTGCTGGTGCCTTCTTGAGCAAACGAGAACCGGTCTAGACCTTCCAAACCACCGAACCTCCGGACCTCCTTGTCCGTAGTAGTCATCATGCCCCTCCTCACGGCACTTGTTCTAGCGACGGCGATGGCAAAGACAGAAGAGATCACGTTCAAGGGCGCGACCGACCTGACCCTCAGCGGCGAACTCATGTTGCCCGAGGGCGAGGGCCCGTTCCCCTCTCTGCTGCTCATGCCCGGAAGCGGCCCGTGCGACCGCGACGGGAACGCGCTCCCGCTCGTTAGGACGGACGTCCTGAAGCAGATCGCGGAGCACCTCGCCAAAAACGGCATCGCGACGTTCCGCTTCGACAAGCGCCCGGTGGCCAGGTACCTGTCCCATTGGCCCTTGGACAGCATGGAGAAGATGTCGGAGTACTTCTCGTTCGAGAACCACGTTGCAGACGTTGAGGCGGCTTTCAAGACTATGGCGGGCGCGAAACGGATCGACGCGAAGCGCTGCGGGATGCTCGGCCACAGCGAGGGTGGGTTGTTCGCAAGCTGGCAGGCCCCACGGATCAAACCTAAGGCGATTGTCCTGGCCGCTGCCGCTGGAGACACGCTCGTGAGCGTGCTGCGGTTCCAGATCGGTCGGAGTGTCGGCGCCTCAGACCTGTCGGAGGACGCGAAGAAGGCGATCATCGACTCGAACGAGGAGGCGATGAGAGCGATCGTCGATACTGGCAAGCTGCCGGCAGCGGTCCACCCACAACTCTTGTCGATCTACAACGCGGCCGCTCTGAAGCTCGTCCGCAGCTACCTCACGATCGATCCAACGGTCACCCTCAAGCAATACAGTGGCCCGGTGCTTGTGATCAACGGCGAGAAGGACGTGCAAGTGAGGGCAGACGTGGATGCGAAGCGACTCTTCGAAGCGCTCAAGAATAGAAAGGGAACGAGCCAGGAGCTATTCGTCGTGCCGAGCGTGAGCCACAACTTCAAGCAAGTGAAGGACGACTCAGACCCGGCATTCGAGGGGCCGATCGTGCCTGCCGTCCTCGATAAGATCACGGCGTGGCTGAAGGCGAATCTGGCGTGATCTGGTGCGGTGGACACGCCTGCCGAACGATAGACGAACCACTCGCGCACCAAGATTCTCGATTCTTTTTCCACACCGAAATCAAAGCGAAAAACATTCGTCCTAGGCCCTAGACAAAACTCACTTGTGTCATTAAAATGCGGCCAGTCGAGCGCATCAAAACAAACCAGCAAAGCCAGGTGCGGAACCGCCGCCGTTTCCGTCCTATCGATGGTTATCGAGACCGTTCGACTAGGAAGGAAACCCTCAAATGGCCGGTAAGGAAGCACTACAACTCATAAAGAAAAACGAGGCGCAGTTCGTCGATTTCAGGTTTACAGACCTGTTCGGCGTCTGGCACCACTTCACCATCCCCGCAACCGCCGTCGATGAAGGAATGTTCGAGGACGGGCTCGGATTCGACGGTTCCAGCATCCGTGGTTTTCAGGCGATCAACGAGTCGGACATGCTACTCATGCCCGACCCGAGCACGATCTTCATGGATCCGTTCACCCATCACGCGACCGCCGTCATGGTCGGCGACGTCGAGGACCCGATCACGAGGGAGCGGTACAGCCGCGACCCACGATACGTAGCCTACAAGGCCGAGCAGTACCTCAAGTCCACCGGCATCGGCGACGTCGTTTACTTCGGACCCGAAGCGGAGTTCTTCGTGTTCGACCGCATGTCCTACCTCAACACCCCTCACGAGTGCTCCTTCACGCTCGATAGCGCAGAGGCACACTGGAACAGCAACTCTGAAGATGCGCTGGGCTACTCCCACCGTCCCAAGGGCGGCTACTTCCCTTGCGCGCCGGCGGACAAGCTCCAGGACCTGCGAAGCGAGATGGTGCTGATGCTCCAAGAGTCCGGCATCGAGGTCGAACTGCACCACCACGAGGTCGGCGCGGCAGGTCAGTGCGAGATCGACATCCGATTCAAGGAGATGTTGACCATGGCCGACACGATGCAGAAGTACAAGTACGTCATCAAGAACACTGCGGCTCGATATGGGATGACGGCGACCTTTATGCCCAAACCGCTGCTTGGAGACAACGGGTCCGGCATGCACTGCCATCAGTCGATCTGGAAGAACGGCGAGAACGTGTTCTTCGACCAGAACGGCTACGCAGGACTCTCAGACGCCGCTCGGTGGTACATCGGTGGGCTGCTCAAGCACGCGCCTTCGCTGCTCGCGTTCACGAACCCGTCCACCAACTCCTACCGGCGCCTCGTCCCTGGCTTTGAGGCACCGATCAACCTGATCTATTCGGCGCGAAACCGCTCGGCGTGCATCCGGATCCCGATGTTCAGCAACTCGCCTAAGGCCAAGCGCATCGAGTTCCGCGCTCCCGACCCGACCGCGAACCCTTACCTCGCGTTCAGCGCCATGCTGATGGCTGGGATCGACGGAATCCAGAACCGGATCGAGCCGCCGGCGCCGATCGACAAGGACCTGTACGAGCTGCCGCCGGAGGAGAAGGGCGACATTCAGCAGACGCCTCGCACCTTCCGCGAGGTCCTCGACAACCTCGGTGGAGACCACGAGTACCTGACCAAGGGCGATGTGTTCACGCCGGACCTCATCGACGCGTACGTCGAGTACAAGCTCAAGCACGAGTGCCTCGAGGTCGAGACCCGTCCCCACCCGTACGAGTTCTTCTTGTACAACGACATCTAGTGGTGTCGCCCAGTGGTTATGAGCTTCAACCCTCTCAGGGGTTGAGGCTCTCCACATTTAAGCCCCTGCCATAATCGCCGCATGGCGCCGCAGGAGAGGTTCGAGGGAGAAGAAGACGCCCTTCGTGCGCCGGTCGGGCCGGAAGAGCTGCGGCTTGTGCTCCACGACCTGAGTCAGGACTTTGCCGAAGAAAGACGCGCAAAGGACGAACTCCCCGATGACCATGTCACGGCGCAAGCGATCTCGGAGACGCTCGACATCCCGCTCTCACAGGTGTATGAGGCTATTGCTCGCGTTCGGCGGCATGACGTGCGCGAGCACGTCTCAAGGGTGCTGAGCGAACTGGAGGAACCGACGCACCGCGTGGAGCGCGCGGCCCCGGCATCCAAGGATCCGTTGCTGACGCACTATGGCTATCGTCGTGAGAACGTCTTCAGCAACATCCTCGACAAGCTGCCCCGTCCTCAGAAGGAGACAAAGGTCGAACAACCCAAGTCAGAATCGCGCAAGCCGACGATCGCGGAAGCAATGATCATCGCGATAATAGGTGGCGGCGCACTGCTCGGCGCCACCTACCTGCTGGTGCAGTTTCTACTGGGCCGCTAGAAGCTGACGTCGATCTTCTCTTCCGTCCTCGTCTCTGCGCTCTTGTACAGCGCGTCGAAGATCGCGTTGAGGATCAGTCCTTGCTCTCCGGGCACGGGCGAAGGGCCGTTGCTCTGGATCGCCCGCACGAACGCGACGATCTCCTCCGTGTGCGGCGACTTGACGTCCGGCACGTTGATCGGGGTCATGTTGAAGAGCTGGCCGTTCTGCTCGGTGTAGATTTCGAGCCCCTTGAACTGCTGGTCAAAGTACATCCTCGCACCGGCCTTCGTGCCGAAGAGCTGAGTCCCGTACGGGTTGCCGTCGAGGTTCGACATGAACGACGACTCCAGCACCACCACGGCATCGTTCTCAAACCGGATGAACCCGACGGCCATGTCCTCGACCGTGAACTTGGTGCGGTCGTAGTCGCCCCACATGTTGTAGAGCTCAGGGTTCTTGCCGAGCGTGTCCCACGTCATCCCGGAAGCGCTCACTGGCTTCGGATAGCCCATCATCGTCAAAGTGAAGTCGAGGATGTGCACGCCGATGTCGATCAGCGGCCCGCCGCCCTGCTGCTCCTTATCGATGAACACTCCCCACGCCGGAACGCCGCGCCTTCTTAGCGCCTGCGCCCGCGCGTAGTAGATTTCGCCCATGCCTCCGTCGGCGATGAACTTGCGCATGAACTGCCCCGCGCCGGAGAAGCGCTGCTGGAGCGCGACCTGCAGAATCTTGCCGCTGTCGCGGGCGGCCTTGCACATATCGCGCGCCTCCGGCCCGTTCATGGCGAGCGGCTTTTCACAGAGCACATGCTTCCCTGCCTTGAGCGAGTCGATCGTCGGCTGCTTATGAAACTTGTTCGGCGTCGTGATCGAGACGGCGTCTACCGAGGCGTCGCTTAGTACGTCCTGGTAGTTGGTCGTCACGTTGGCGATCCCGTGCTCTGCCGCAACCTTTTTGGCGACCTCTTCGTTCGTGTCGCACGCCCAGACGATCTCGCATTCGTCCGGCAGCGATTGGTATCCAGGGATGTGGCACGACTGCGCGATGCCTCCCGTTCCGATCAGTCCGATCTTAAGTTTCTTCGCCATCCTTTGCTCCGGGCGCGGATTCTACCGTCTCACCCACTCTCTCGGCCCCATCACCGAGCGCCGCATCGACGGCATCAGCCGCCTCTTCGACCTCATCCTCCTCTTCCTCTGCCTCGTCCGATTTCGCCTTACTCACCGCCATAAACGTCCCACCGACGACCAGCACGGCCATGACTGACCAGAACACGAGCTGGCTCATCTCTGGAATGTGAAACCCGAGCGGCGTGTGGTCGCGGTCGTACCAGGCCACGAAGTTGTGCCCGGCCATGAACGTCAGCTTCACGCCCACCCACCCGATCAGGATGTACGCCAGGTGGTCCAGCAGCGGGTACTTCTCGAGCAGCCTGATGAAGAACGTCGCCGCAAACCGCAGCATCACGACTCCGATGAGCGCTCCAAGCACGACGATCCAGGTCTTGTCCGGTTTGCCCACCATCGCGACCGCGGCGAGCACGCTGTCGATCGCGAAAGCGACGTCGGCGAGCCCCAGGGCGATCACGGTCTGCGTAAAGGTCCCTCCCTTCCCCATTCCAGTGTTCCCTGTCGCGTGCTGGCGGAAGTGCTTGATCGGGAGGAACAGCAGATACGCCGCCCCGATCGCTTGCAGCCACCACAGCCCGATCAGCCACGCTGTCACCAGGATCGCGAGGAACCGGAACGCGAACGACATCGCGAGGCCGTACGTCAGCGCCCGCTTTTGCTGCTCTCGGTCTGGCAAGTGCCGCACCATGATCGCCAGCACAAGGGCGTTGTCGGCCGATAGGAGTCCTTCCAGGATGCCTAGGATCACGATCGTCAGAAGATCGTGGGCTTGGAAAGTTTGACCGAACATTGGACTAGCGGCCCTGGAGTCGGGCACCTAGATTCTGCCACAATCCTCTGGTTCGATTAGGGGCCTAAAAAGGAGCAAGAAAATGCCAACCTACGTCTACGAGTGCAAGAAGTGCGAGAAGGTCTTTGAGGCCGAGCAACGGATCACCGCCGACCCTCTCAAGAACTGCGATTGTGGAGGGAAGGGCACACTGAACCGCATCATCCAGCCGACCGCGGTCATGTTCAAGGGCGGTGGGTTCCACATCAACGACTACGCGCCGAAGGCGCCGTGCGGCGGCGACTGCGCCTGCAGCCCGCCGAACAGCAAGGATCAGTCCTAAAGCGGAACGCCGAACAGTCCCTGTGTGAGCGCGTACTTTTCGTACTGCTCCTTCGTCGAAGGCACCGCAATTTCGCCCGAAATGATCTTTTGCTTGATCGCATCGAGCTTCTTCAGGTTCGCTTCGCCGATCATCTCCTTCGTGAACTTGAACTCCGAAGTGCCCACGCCTTCGGACTTCAGGTCAAAGACTTGCACGCCAGACGTAAACTTTCCCTCTTTCACGTCCTGGATCGTCGAGAACACCGAGACGTCGACGCGCTTGATCATGCTCGTCAGCACTGATCCCGGCTCGATGTCGTCCTGGTCGCTGTCGACGCCGATTGCGAGCTTGCCCTTCTCCTTCGCTGAGCGGATGACGCCCAGACCCGCACGCCCCGCGGCGTGGTACACGATGTCCGCGCCGCCGTCGAACAGCAGCCCAGCTGACACCTTTGCGACGTCGATGTTGTCCCAGTCGCCCGTGTACTTTGCGGGCATGAACTTCACTTGTTGGTTCGCAGTAAGCGCGCCAGCGTAGTAGCCGTACTCGAACTTGTGAATGAGGGCGATGTCCTGCCCACCGACAAACCCAATCTTTCCGCTCTTCGTCATCAGCCCCGCCAAGTATCCGACGAGGAAGCTTCCCTCCTCCTCTTTGAAACTCAACGAACGCACGTTGGGCGATTCTACAAACCCGTCGACGATGGCAAAATTGGTGTTCGGAAACTCCTTTGCGACGGTGTCGCAAGCCTTCATCATGTTGAAGCCGATCGCGAACACCAGGTCGCAGCCTTGGTCCGCCAGCTCTCGAAGGTTGGACTCGTAGTCCTTCTCCTCCTTGCTCTCAATAGAGACGGCCTTCACGCCCAGCTCGCTCTTCGCGCGCTCGATCCCTCGGTTGGCCGAATCGTTGAACGACTTGTCGCCCAGACCGCCCTTGTCGTAGACGATCCCGACCTTCAGCTGGGCTGGCTCGTTGGACCCGCCCGAGTCGGGTGTCTTTGAGGGGCCACAACTGGTCAGAGACCCGAAGATCAGGGCCGCGAGTCCTAGAGAGCCAAGCAGCTTCATGCCGCGGTTTTACCTCGCGGGTACAATGGTTGAAATTGGCCCGCCCGGGCCTTTCCTGAGGTTCACCCAGACTTGATCAGTTGTAACCTGACAAAGCCCGAAAGCACGTTCGACCAGGTTCGAAAGGCGTACGCCGACCTGAAGCCTATCGACGTGTGCCTGGTCGCCACCGCCATCGTCGAGTGCGGCCACTTCGCAAAGGTCGCGTACGACGGCAAAGAGTATTCCTGGCCGTCCGACCAGAGCAGTCTGGCCAAGGCGCTCGTGGGCGACGTCCAGACCGCGAGCAACCCCAACGACGAGCCGAAGCCGAAGAAGATCAGCAAGGCGAAGGCGAAGCTCATGGAGGAGACAGTGCTCAAGCTTTCCATCCCGATCGTCGCGAACCAGCAGGCTGGCGAGGCGTTGCTCGGCAAGCGCAAAGACCTCAAGACACTGCTAGGCGACATCCTCAAGGAGGGCGTCGAATACCTCTACACGCCGACCGACATCCGGTGGCGCTGGGCGCTCGAGCGGGTCAACTGGTCGACAGTCAGCGGCGGAGAGCTCCCCCACCACGTGATGTTCCTTCCGGAGTTCGCCGACAAGTGCATCGGAATCGAGCTTGGCCCTGGCGGCAAGCGGAAGAAGACTGGCAAGAAGGGTTCGGCGGCCTGATCAGAGCAGGCTCGTCACTTTCGCGACCACGTTCTCGACCGTAAATCCGAACTCCTCGAACAAACGCTCCGCAGGAGCGGACGCGCCGAAATGGTCGATCCCGACGTGCGCCTGCGCGTACTTCTGCCAACCCAATGTCGCTGCGGCCTCGACGCTCACGCACGGCAGCCCTTTCGGAAACACCGACGCGCGATACGCGTCGCTCTGCTGCTCGAACAGGAACCATGAGGGCATCGACACGACGTTCACCTCGATGCCTTGGCTCGCAAGCGCGGCCTGCGCTTCGACGGCCAGTCCGACTTCGCTGCCTGTCGCTACGATCACTGCCTTCGGCGATTCCGACGGACGCAGCACGTAAGCACCCTTCTCTGCGGGATGCCCCTCGTGCGGCGGAGGCGACAGAGACGGCACGTCTTGGCGCGTGAGCAAGATCGCGCA